>JACMJI010000399.1 GCA_014380705.1 Gorillibacterium sp.
AATATATACAAGAAACTTTACTCTCTTATTGTGGTAAAGTCAATTAAACCGCACCCCTGGAATCCTGTTAATTCGATGTTAAAACAAAAGATAAACGTCTCACGGCATCCCGTAAGTGCGTGTTTACTGGCGCTAACTTGAAGGTCACATTTTGCATTATGAGATCACAAAAAGAAGGCTCATACAGAAGAAACAATGGAATTGCTCGCTGATCATTACGTTTCTTTTCGATATCCCTCAAGTAGAGTGATCGCATTTACAAGATGATTATCAAAAATCTTTTTGGCTACAGCAAGCAAGTCTTTAATCAGTGGGTCGCGTAAAGAATAAATCACTGATGTGCCATCTTTCACAGTGTTCACCAAGTTCTTATTCCTAAGTACAGACAGCTGCTGAGAAACAGCGGATCCTTCCGAGCCTAGTATAGCTTGCAGCTCGTTTACGTTCTTCTCACCCTCGCCTAACAGCTCAAGAATGCGTATTCTCATCGGATGAGCCAATGCTTTAAAGAAATCTGCTTTAAACTGCTGAAGCTGAGCTGCGTTATTCATGTGAATTACCCCTTATTCGGTTCAGATAATATAGCTATCATAGCACAGTGCTGTACGCGGGGATATTAGCGATCATTTTGAGCGCTAAATCGGGGGTTGGGGGCGCTGGGGGCTAAATAGTGCTCAAAATGAGCGCTATTTGGCTCGGTGCGGTCCCGTGGGGCTGTTTTTGGAGGATTTAGCGATAATTTTGAGCGCTAAATTGGGGGTTGGGGCCGCTGTGAGCCAAATAGTGCTCAAAATGAGCGCTATTTGGCTCGGTGCGGCGCTTGTATGTTTTGTTTGGTGGGGTTGATGGGGTTTTTAGTTTAATCACATCAAATATTAATAACACTAAATTCCCCATTTGGTGCTACAGGGAATTTAGTGCTATTTTAGAGACTGCCGGCTAGTAAGTCACTATTGATAACCTTGAAATTAAGGAAACGTTCGTCTGGAAATCGGCGAGTAAGCTGCTTTTGATATTCCTAGGACTTAAGAAAGCGTTCGTACCCTTGCTGGAAGTTCACAAACGTCCACTTGACGTGATCCTGATTCTCATACTGGCGATATTCACATTCAATCACGAGGATTAAATCCAGGTAAAGATCGTAGAGGGCCCTTCTTGTTCGCTCAGCTTTGGTGACACTCGCTCTTCCATATCCTTCATCAAAAGCAGCAGATTGTGAAAAATGACCAAAATAATATTCGATCAGCGGGTCTCCCCAGATTGCCCGTTCAAAATCAATAATGCCGGCAATTTGACCCTCATGAATGATGATATTGCCATCCCAAAGATCCCAGTGCACCAAATGAGCTTCCTTTACTTCATCCAAAGCTGACATTCGCTTCTCAATTTCCTGCTCGATTTCCAGGTAAGGTACAGGCAACTGAACCCCTGCTTCTTTCCCATCCGTTAGAACCCCAAAGATCAGATCCCGAAAAGCTTCAGACCACGTTTCTTTCAGCCCCGTCTCCGCATGAAAATAACCAAACTTGTCCCCGATGCAATCATTGATCTGTCGATTGTATTGACCCAACTGCCGATGAATCTGGTCAAGCTGCTCCTTCGTTAAAGACTCCTTTGCTTTAACTAAAGGGGTACCTTCAATAAATGACATAATAAAATACTCAGACGAAATCAAGGTGCACTCCGAATCATAGATGTAGACGTGGGGGATCGGCAATCCGCCTTTATCCTCAAGCAATCGAATGGCTTCGACTTCGGTTCGCATATTGTCTTTCTCACAGCGCATCAAAGGTTTATCTTTGCTTGGAGCTACCTTGAGAACAACCTTTCGGCCATCCTCAAGCTTTAAGATATAGGCTATATTCGCCCAACCCTCAGTAAGCTCCACCGCAGATTGGTAGGTTTGTTTAAATGCATGCTGTACGATGACTTGCAGCTCAGCCTCCGTCAGCTTACTTTTATTGAAGCTCTCCATGATTCGTTGCTCCTCGAAATCCATCTATTACACTAGACATCCTCTTTGAATATAGGTGCAAGGCTTAGCTCGAAGCTGAATTCCTTCTCTTTAAAGCGATAGGCGTCAAGCAGTTCGGGTCCGCAAGAATTTGATCCCACTCCACTCATTTTGTAGTCAAGGTGAACGATGGTCTCTTTGCGTTTTTTGAGCTCATAGGTATGCAGCGCGTTAGTAAGATCATGCGGCGTGTAATGGGATGCGTTAAAGGAAAATGACTCTTTCGCGTGGAACTTCAGCCCCATCCCCAGCTCATTCGATACGATAGCCCATGTGGTTCCAAAGCGCGAACCGTTCTCCTGCGGCATAACGTAGTTCTCGAACATTTGGTCTACACTCAGCAAGTATTTGCCAAGCTTCACACTCTGGCATTTGTCGACATAGCTTTCGTGCGGACCATAGCCATAGTACTCTACTTCCTCATTTCCCTTAGGTAGGGTTAGTTGCAGCCCAAAACGCGGCAAGTAAGGGAGCTCTTCATCCACTTTAACATCCGTTCTGAAGTGGATTTCCCCTGTACTTTCTATACGCCAAACGATTTTGCCCGAGAGAAGGGGATTCTGAATATAGCCGCCTAAGGAGAAGTCTACCGTAATCTCTATACTCGTATTATTCGCGTTCCATTCGCAGCTGTATACCTTCATGTTCGCACGGTCAAAGCCTTTTGCCTGCCATGTTCTGCGAATATGCATGTCATTGTCGATCGGAGCCCGCCAAATGTTAAAGATGACAGGTGCAGCGATACGATCCAGTCCATGCTGGGATATCTTAATAAATCTTCCACGGGCCAAGTCAAAAGCATGATGGAAATCAAAGCCACGGATGTGCAGAACTCCCTCCTGCTCACTCGCCTTAACCGCTTCAGATCTGCTCGCTACCACGGAGCCAACAGGTAGCAACGGTTCCTCCGCCCCAGCCCCCATCTCATCTGCAAAAGATAATTCCTCTTGATGAAAGGTCAACTCATGGCCGATTGCCGCCCAAGGCATATCCCGGTTCAACCATAGCGATAATGTAAGCACACAGCCATCTGGCTGACTTGGCCATTCATACGGGAGGGTGATGATTTGACTTTCATGCGGCCCCGCCTCAAGCTGCCAAACATGTCCCTGGGTAAGCAGTTCTCCTTGGCGCTCCAGTTTCCAGCTTAGACTAACATGGGACAAATCAATAAAATCATACAGATTTGTTAACTTAAGCTTACCTAAACGCAGGTCATCTGCTTCTACACGAACTGGTGCGATTACCTTTTTCAACTCCAAAAGACCTGTATGCGGCTTACGGTCTGGTGTTACAAGTCCATCGATACAGAAGTTTCCGTCATTCGGCTTGTCTCCGAAATCCCCACCGTAGGCGTAATAGGACTGACCATCCTCTGTTTCAGCAGCAACCCCATGATCCGTCCATTCCCATACGCAGCCACCCATTAGCTTCGGATAGGCATAGAAAACATCCCAATAATTTTTCAGGTCACCAGGGCCATTGCCCATGGCGTGACTGTACTCACAGAGGAACAACGGCTTGGTATTCGCTTCATTCTGTCCATATTCTTCACACCGTTCAACAGAGCCGTACATCCAGCTGTCCATATCAAACGATTTGACACGGTCTCCAGCTGTGTCTGTCCCTGGTGCTCCCTCGTAGTGAATCGGACGGGAATCGTCCCGCAGCTTGATCCATTCCGCCATCGCGATATGATTGTCTCCGAAGCCGGATTCATTCCCTAGCGACCAAATCACAATCGACGGCTGATTCTTGTCTCGCTCAAGCATGCGTATTGCACGATCCAGAAATGCATCTCTCCAATCTGCATTTTCCGATAGTATATTTATATGTCCATCCGCCCAGTTGCCTGTATTATCCAAACCGTGGCATTCCAGATCAGCCTCATCTATGAGGTAAAACCCATACTCGTTGCATAACTCCAGAAAACGCGGATCGTTCGGATAGTGCGAGGTCCGAATCGTGTTGACATTATGCTGCTTCATTAGCAAAAGATCTTTGATCATATGGTTAAGTGGAATCGTCTGCCCAAGCGTTGGATGGGAATCATGGCGATTTACACCCTTCAGCTTGACTGCACGTCCATTGATTTTAAACACAGCATCTACAATCTCAACCTTGCGGAAGCCAACCTGAAAATGTAATGTTTCTCCCCCAGCAAATAGGTAGAGCTCATAGAGATAAGGGGTCTCCGCGTTCCAAAGTGTTGGGTGCTCGATATTAAGCACAACTGTGCCCTTCCCATCAATCACAGCTTCCGCTTTAGCTGCTAATAATCCGTTTGCATCTCTTAGCTCCGCTTTTACATTAAGACTTCCCGTTGTTTCAAGCTCTGTACGGAGCGTCGCACTTGAATAATCAGCAGAGATCTCTTGACGGTTAAATACATCCCGAACATGTGATTTTTCACGAGCTAGCAGGTAGACGTCCCGGTAAATACCAGAGTACCGCCAGCAATCCTGGTCCTCCAAGTACGTACCATCACACCATTTTAGCACGAGAAGAGCGATCCGATTGGCACCCGACTTTAAATAGGGAGAGGCAAGAAACTCTGCCGGTATTCGGCTGCCTTGGCTATAACCAACGAATGTTCCATTGATCCATAAATAGAAGCAAGCGTTCACGCCTTCAAAAACGATGTATTGCTCTTTATCATTCCAGGTTTCAGATACATTGAACTCACGTACATATAAACCGGCAGGATTATCATCGGGTATATACGGCGGATCACAAGGAAAAGGATAGTTAACATTCGTATAATGGAGCTGGTCATAGCCATTTGTTTGCCAACAAGAAGGTACAATGAGGTCATCCCAAGCACTTACGTCAGCAGCCGCTTCATAAAAATTTTCTCTAACCTCAAGGACACTTGGAACATAACGAAACTTCCAGCTTCCGTTTAACGTTTGGAAGAAGGGTGAACGTCCTCTTTTGCGTTTTTGAGCTGAGGCTGCATCTCCATAAGGAATGTAGTATGCTCTCGGTTGCTCTCGGTTGATTTGCAGCACATTCGGGTTTTCCCAATATTTATCAATAGATATCATGTTAAATTGTCCTCTCCTTGCACGTAGTCTTGACCTTATTATAGGGGTGAGATAACATCGACTCATAGGAGTCAAAAGGGACAATCTATAGTACAAAACGGACACGTTGGGAGCAATACAAAATGAATGTGCTGCATTTAAGGACGAATGTTTCACAATTACCTGAAGATGTTCCTTTTGCTGTATATACGGTGGGGACGGAGCTACAGACACCTATAACCCGATTAATGGGCTTTTCAGCTGACCAATTGATGATCACCTTCTCCGGAACAGGCAAGTTCCGTCTGCTAAAGCAGGACAAATGGGACATTCAACATAGAGGGACCGCGCTTTACATCCCTGCGGGAATGCCCCATGAATATATGCCCGAGGGGGAAGCACCCTGGCATGTAGGCTTTGTTACTTATACAGGTAAAGAGAATGGCATCCTGAATAGTTGGGGTTTTAATCACGTCCCGTTTACGCGGCAGATCCAAAATCCTGATCGTATGCTCCTGCTTTTGACAAGAATTTGGACTCATTCTGGACCCGATCATGACCTCTGGACGACAACCGAGACACTGTTCTCCTTCTTTTTGGAGTTAAAAAAACAAATGCTCGAATTTTCCAACAGTCCTAAATCCCTAGAAACCCGGCAAACGGTTCGACTGACCAATTCCGTTGTGCAAAGAACCGTTCAATTCATGCAGGATCATCTTGAGCGCAGCATGACGATGGAGGAGATATCCGCTCATTTTGGTTATTCGCTAAAGCAGCTCACGCGATTATTCCGTCATGATCTGAAGACAACACCGCTGCAATACATGCAGCATATTCGGATGCAGGCTGCCATACGACTGCTCTTGGAGCATCCCAATATGACGATTCGGCAGATTGCAGCTTACGTGGGCATGGAGCCTGTCTATTTCACAAGGCTATTCCGTCGGGAGTACGGAAAAACACCTACCGCCTATCGTCTCGGGACAGAAGACGTAGATTTGTGTGCAAGAAAATCTGTATATGCCCAAGAGATTTTTATCCCTTCTGGAAAAGGTGATGATCAAGGTACGGTCCCAACCTGAATATGATTGAGGACTAAAATTTATTACTGACGTTGGAACGATAATAGTAATATAATTCATATAGGAACAATAGATAGGAGTGTTCACTATCCATAAAAAAATCTTGATTGTCGATGATGATGATTCCATTATTAAGATTACGAAACTTTATTTGACCAAAAGCGGGTATGACGTTGAAGAAGCTTATAACGGAGCAGAAGCGCTAAATAAAATAAATTCTGGTCATTTCGATTTAATCGTGCTCGATCTCATGCTCCCTATCGTGGACGGGAAAGCAGTATGCCGCCAAATGAGAGAAAACCATAATCTTACTCCAATCATTATGTTAACTGCTCGAGCCGAAGTTGATGAGCGAATCGAAGGTTTGCGCATGGGAGCCGATGATTATTTGGTTAAGCCCTTTGATCCCAATGAACTTCTAGCGCGCATGGAATCCATATTTCGCAGGCAGGATCAAACGCTTACCGTGAGTAATGGGGATCCCATGAATGTACTTAGCATCGGAAACTTTTCTTTAGCTATGGATTCATTCACAGCATCTATAAACGCAACTCCTATATCCTTAACGCGACGTGAATTCGAGTTGCTTTCCTTTCTGGTTCAACACTCTGGAAAAGTACATACAAGAGAGAAATTAATTTCTCAAATTTGGGGTTGGGATTTTGATGGAGAGGACCGGGTGGTGGACTTGTACATCCAGCGGATCCGGCACAAAATGGGTCCTGGAAGCGGTTGGAGTTTAACTACAGTGTGGGGCGTCGGTTATAAATTCGAGGCAACCTCATGTTGAATTCAATATTCATGAAGTGGCTGACCGCATCCATTGCCATAACCATTAGCATTCTCTTGATCCTTACTATAAGTATCAGTTGGCTGGTGCAGCGAGACTTTTACCAGCAGGGCTTGCAACGGTTAAATCAACAAGCCTTGGCCGTGGAACAAGCGTATGAACAGTTACAAACAGGAGCCATTACACAATCAGCGTTTCAGGTAGAAATGAAACAAATCAAGAAGAATGCTGACGTGGAAATAAGTATTATTGGCAAAAAAGTTAATTATTTAAAAAAAGACGTATATGAAGTCGCCGTACGTCCAAATATTAAAAACTGGAGTTCCTACATCGGCAAGGACAACCGCATCCAGAAGATAGCAAGGTTTCAGAACCATGAT
>JACMJI010000400.1 GCA_014380705.1 Gorillibacterium sp.
GCCATTTCTATTGGCATCATGCTAGCGGAAATTTCAAGCCGAGTGTTTCGAAAATGGACCCAGTCCTTACTCTTCGTCCCCTATTTCATCTCTTGGGTAGTGGTGGGAGCCTTCATTTACAGCATTTTCAATTATGAATTCGGGTTTTTGAACAGCCTGCTTATCAAGCTTCACCTAAGCCCAGTCAACGTATACGACAATCCGCCGGCATGGATCCTGATCCTCATTTCCTCGTACTTATGGAAGAACGTTGGGTATTTCACAGTCATCTATTTGGCGGCAATAACTGGAATCGATCAAGGGTTATACGAGGCGGCGCAGATCGACGGAGCGAATGTGCTTCAGAGAATTCGTTACATAACGATTCCGTCGCTATATCCGACGATGATCGTTCTGGTGCTACTCGCATTGGGCAATGTTTTCCGGGGGGATTTCAATATGTTTTATCAGATCGTCGGAGACAATGCCATCGTCTATAATTACACGGATGTTATTGATACCTTCGTCACGCGGTCCCTTTTGAAAACACGCGAATTCGGAATGTCCGCTTCTGCTGGTTTACTCCAATCCGTGTTGTGCTTCTTCCTAATCACCACGGTGAATTCTATAGTGAGGCGGGTGAACAAAGATCATGCGCTCTATTGATATCGGCACCTCCCGCATCAAACGCAGTCCAGACCTAAATCGCAGCTCCCGTATTAAACGAAGTCTGGACGAAAGACTATTTCAAGTGGGCTCCTATCTGCTGCTCGCAGGCTTAGCACTGGCATGCTTATTGCCTCTTCTCCTGGTTATTTCGGGTTCATTCTCTAACGAGGAGGCCATTCTCCAGAAGGGCTACAGTCTATTGCCCCGCCAGTTAGACCTGAGTGCTTACCGTGCTATTTTTCAAAATTCTGATTTGCTCTTTGGCTCATATCGGATAACGGTGATTACGACTATTACTGGCACTCTTCTCGGTTTGTTTATTACTGCTATGACATCCTACGTGTTGTCCCGTAGAGATTTTGAATGGAGAAATCGCTTTGCCTTCTATTTCTTCTTTACGACACTGTTTAGTGGAGGGATTGTCCCTTGGTACATTCTGTGTGTTCAGTACCTTCATTTAAATGACAATTTCGCGGGGTTGGTCCTTCCCATGCTGCTAAATGTCTTCAATATTATCATTATGAAGAGCTTTATGAGTACCATTCCTGATGCCATCACAGAATCGGCCAAAATCGACGGCGCAGGTGACTTCCTAATTTTCTGGAAACTGATTCTCCCGCTCTCGAAGCCTGTACTTGCCACAATTGGCCTGTTTATCGCTCTGGCTTACTGGAATGACTGGTTTCTCAGCTATATCTTCATGCAGAAGCAACAATACTTTACCCTGCAGTTCACCCTTTATCGGGTGCTATCCATGTCGCAGGCTCTCAAAAGTGTTTCGTCTTCCGTGGCGTCGGGCAACTCCGTTCTTCCATCGGAAACGCTTAAACTGGCCATGACGGTGGTAGCCACAGGGCCGATCCTTCTCGTCTATCCTTTTGTACAAAAATATTTTGTCCGAGGCTTGACCATCGGAGCCGTAAAGGGGTAATCTCGCCGCAAGGCGGTTAACCATAGCTTCATAGTTTATAGTAAAATAGGGGAGTTGGACAAGGATGAGATCGATATCAAAAGTATTCCGTTTCAGCACTGCGGCAATCTTGGCCTCCATGCTCGTTGTAGCGGGCTGTGGTACGGACAAGCAGAAGGATGCAGGCGCCTCTGTCACACCGAAAGAAACAAGTACGGAGAAGCCAGCGGAGAGCAAAGGTCCGGATACTTCTCAAGAGAAGAAGCTGATCTTTTATCTGTTGGGAGACGCTCAGGCTGACGCAGGGATCGTATACGATGAAGTCAACAAGAAGTTGAAACAGGACTTAAACACAACGCTTGACATGAAATATATTTCTTGGACGGACTGGCAGAATAGATACAATCTAGTTTTTGCCGCTGGAGAAGAGTTTGACGGCATCTATACCGGGAGCTGGACTGGCTATGCGGAGCAGGTCACCAAGGGCGGCTTCATGGAAATTACCGAAGATATGCTGAAGCAGTATGCGCCGGACTACTACAAGGAATTGATGGAGAAATATCCGAACGCGCTGAACGAAACGAAAATCAACGGCAAAAGCTACATGCTGCCGGCATTCGATACTTGGGGTGATAGCACACTTGTCAATATTCGCGGCGACCTTAGGGAAAAGTATCAGCTTCCTCCGGTTAAGACCATGGATGATTTCGACAATTACTTAATCACTGTTGCTAAGAATGAGAAGAATTTGGTTGCTCTTAACAGCAGTGGACAGGATATGTTCGAGGAATACATGAACCTTGCCTATTACGTTCCGAACAACGTCCTTCCGGTCAGCAAATCGGTACCTTATCTGGTTTACAAAATTGACGAGAAAAATCCGAAGGTGCTAAACGTTCTGGATGATCCAGCGTACAAAGCTGCACTCGAAAGAGTGAAGAAGTTGAACGAAGCGGGAGTCATTCCCAAGAGTGTTCTGACGAATAAAACCACTGTCAAGGACCAATGGAAACCCGGCAAAACCGCAGCTGTTATTGGAGGATTGGCCGTGGTTAACGGGCGCCAAAATGAAGGCAATACGGAACATCCAGAGTGGAAAACCGAAACAATCGACCTCTGGCCGAACGCACTTAAATCCGTGGGTCCCGGCAACGGTACAGGCTTTGCCATCCATGCTACATCGAAGAACTGGGAACGTCTCTTGATGGTATACAACACGCTCATTACCAACAGAGAATATCAGGATTTAACTGAAATGGGAATAAAGGATAAGCATTACACCGTACAGGATGGCAACGTCTATGCGAAGGGTCCGGACGGCGACAAGTTTGCATACTCTAGCAACTGTCCGTGGGGCTGGCAGAATAAAGATATGATGATTAAACCGGGGCCGGGCGTATGGGTCCGCATGGATTTCGACCAACAATGGAGAAAAGATGGAAAGGCTGTCTCTCCCACACTGAATGCCATGAATTTTGATGACAGCACAGTGAAGAACGAAGTTTCGGCATTCAGCAACATCATTCAAACCAGAGGATACATCCTCACTGCCGGTAAATCAAACAATCTGGATATAGACCTCGCTGCATTGGCGAATGATTTGA
>JACMJI010000401.1 GCA_014380705.1 Gorillibacterium sp.
AGATGAAGGATAGGATGCCATATTCAAAGGCGCCACGTAAACTCTTCACTCAACACACAAATCCTCCACTTTTGGTTTCAGGGCAGCCATAATTCCTCCCGGTAATCTGGTGCGCACCTTATCTGGAATTATTTAACTAGCTAACTGGAATTCCTCCCGGTAATCTAGTCCCAACACTGCTCTGAAACAAGCTAACTGGAATTCCTCCAGTTATTTCTGCGCTTTTCAGCCGCTTTGGACGAAATCGCCCTAAATAACTGGCGGTTTTCCAGTTAAGCGTAGGATTTCAGGCCCTCCCTAACGATTTAACTGGATGTTTTCCTGTTAACAAAAACATCCGGTGAGCATGAGCTATTACGTTTCTATAGAGCGAAAGCGAGAATTTGCCCTCCCCCCTGAAACAAGCCCGAATATTGTTTAAAACCCTTATATAGCTACTTGATGATCTCAAGTACACAACTATTCGTATATACACTTTACAGTAACCAATAACAATTAGAATTCTAGCCTAATCAAGCCGATCCGAGCCAATCCGAGCCAGTTCAAGCCAATTCTAGCCAATTCAAACAAATCTAAGCAAATCCTAGCCAACCAAAACCAATTCGAGCCAATTCAAGCCAATTCAAGCCGATCCAAGCCAATTCGTGCCGATCCAAGCCACTTCAAGCCACTTCACTGCAACTAACTAACCTAACTTTGCCTTTGCCACGATCCGACTGAGCACCTCAGCTGCGTTATAAGGATCATTCGCATGGCTGATCGCCGTGATTACGGATACCCCATCTGCTCCCGCTTGAATGATGTCTGCCGCGTTATCCACTGTAATCCCTCCGATTCCAACGATGGGAAGTGTAATTCCGCTACGTAGAATGTCATGGATAGCCACTAGCCCGGAAGCGTTTTTGGCATCCTCTTTGGTCGTTGTATCGTAGATCGGACCAACCCCCAAATAATCCGCCCCTTGCTCCATAGCTGCTTTAGCCTCTTCTCGGTTATAAGCAGATACCCCAAGGATGCGGTCGGGGCCAATTTTTTGGCGGACGATTGCAGCTGCCATATCCTCCTGGCCGATATGAATGCCATCCGCATTTAGTTCAAGAGTTAGCTCTAGATCATCGTTGACAATAAACGGAATGGCATGTTTCTGACACAGCGCCCGTAGTTCGAAGGCTAGCTCGTGCATAGGTGTACCTGTCAGCGCACCAGGACCCTTTTCCCGATATTGAAAAAGGGTCGCCCCACCAGCTATCGCATCAGCTAACACTCGAACAGGATCATCGCTTAGACAATTATTACTGCCCATAATAAAATAAACCTGTAACTGAGCGCGTAATCGCTCACGATCATAACCTTTCACCGCTCATCCCTCATTCCAAAGCACTATGATCCAAATGACTCGCTTATCGTACCTGGTTTCTCTTGGTTTCTCTTGGTTTCTTAAGTCACCTATCTGAACAAGTTTCTAACACTCCACTCATAGTGTGCGCTTGCGATCCTGAAACGCCCAATGATTGGTCGGTCCATGGCCGTGGCCAATGCCAAGTCCATCCTCAATGGCAGCTTGAATGAAGGCTTTTGCCTGAGCTGCTGCTTCAATGACTGATAACCCTTGAGCGAGTCCCGCGGTGATGGCTGCAGCAAAAGTACAGCCGGTACCATGGGTATGCGTCGTCTGTGTACGAAGACTTTTAAATTCGAAGAAATCATGACCATCGTAGAGTAAATCGCTGATCTCCTCGCTCTCGTCTGCATGACCCCCTTTGATCACCACGTGGCGTGCTCCAAAGGCCGCCAGCTTCTTGGCAGCTTCCTTGCGCTTCTCCATCCCCGTAATGGTCATTCCCGTTAATACCTCAGCTTCTGGGATGTTGGGGGTGACCACCATTGCCAGCGGCAACAGGACATCCCGCATCGCTTTGACCGCTTCCTCTCGAAGCAGGCTAGCCCCGCCCTTGGCAATCATCACAGGATCAACGACAATATTGGCAAAGCGGTATTGGCGCAGCTTCACAGCTACCGCATGAATAATCTCGCAGCTGAACAGCATGCCGGTCTTCACGGCATCTGCACCTAGATCCTCGCAGATTGAATCAATCTGCTGCACTATGGTTTCCACAGACATGGGGTAAATGCTCTGCACGCCTAATGTATTCTGTGCGGTCACAGCGGTTATCGCCGACATGCCATATACACGCAGCTCCTGGAAGGTTTTTAGATCAGCTTGGATACCTGCTCCTCCCCCACTGTCAGAACCCGCAATGGTCAACGCCTTCGCTACTTTTGCTACCGTCTGCATCCGATTCCCTCCCTTAGAGCCTTTGTCACCTGAACTACCGTCTGCATCCGATTCCCTCCCTTAGAGCCTTTGTCACCTGAACTACCGTCTGCATCCGATTCCCTCCCATAGAGCCTTTATCACCTGAACTACCGTCTGCATCCCAATCCCTACCCCAGAGCCTTTGTCGCCTGGATTGCCTTTTGCATCCCGAATCCCTCCGTGGATGACGGGCTATGCCATTACCCGCTCGAATCTTCCATATTGCTCTAAATCAGCCGCACTCACCCGATATAGCTGGTTAAGAAACTCGATCTGAAAACTGCCTGGCCCTTTATCGCCTATTCGATCTGCTGCCCGCTCAGCCGCAACGCCATAGGTAACCAAAGCAGCAACCGAGGCTTTGACGAGATCATGTTCGACTGCGGCGAAGGCTCCAATCACAGCAGACAACAAGCAACCCGCACCTGTTACGAGGGTTAGGTTCACTGTGCCATTATGGACAACATAAGTTGTTTCTCCATTGGAGACGACATCATCTTTACCTGTGATGACGACCACCGTATTCAATTGTCGTGCAGCGGCATTGGCGAGCTCCGCAATATCTTCTCCATTGTCAACGCCATCTACACCCTTGATCACCGAAACACGACCGATCACGTTGGCTATTTCCGCTGCGTTGCCTCGGATCACGGAAATTTTTACTTCGTTTAGGATAGCTCTAGCTGTATTCGTGCGATATGCCGTCGCTCCAGCACCAACCGGATCAAAAATTACCGGAACACCATGCATATTAGCCGAATGTCCCGCTAGCTTCATGGCGCTAATATCCGTTTCGTTAAGCGTACCAATATTTAGAGAGACCGCACCGGATATCGCAGCAATATCAGCGACCTCCTCCTTGGCGTATGCCATGATCGGTGAGGCTCCTAGTGCATACAGACCGTTAGCCGTAAAATTGGTGACAACCAAATTCGTGATATTGTGAACCAGTGGTTTCTGCGCCCTAACAGCGGCTAGGCTTTGGATTACATCCTGAATATTCATTCTTACATCTCCTTTGTCATTTCAAACCCTTTTTGAACATTCTCTTAATTGAACTTACTAGAAAATAAAAAGCACACCACCTGCCGCAGCAAGTAGTGTGCATCAACCACACATCTATCGTAAATCCTTCCTGCGCTGGCATTATCCAACAGGTTCTGACGGTCTGCGACGAGTTAGTCGCACTCTCAGCCTACTTTCGTAAGCTCCCGTACGTATTCAATTATGTTTATAAGTTTAATCCGTACCGTCAGGCAATGCAAGTCCCTTAATGTATAACCTTTTATTTCATTTCAATGTTCCAGTTAATTCATCATAACTGGACCTGACCAATAGTTTATATCGTCATTTTCAATACAAGCTCAACCTAATAAACCCAATGCTGGCGAAGTAGCCATTAAAGACATCATCGGTCTTTGCCGACCATATATCGGGAATGTCGTAAAAATTTAGATTATATGCGGAGAAATATAGCGTATAGGTCTGATTTCCTTCCTTTACCAGACCTAGCGGAGTTCGTGTCAGCCCCCACCACTTGTTCGGATGTTGGTCCAGATCAATCAGGATAGGCTCGGACCACTCTAATCCATCGGATGAAAGCATGTACCCGAATTTC
>JACMJI010000402.1 GCA_014380705.1 Gorillibacterium sp.
CAACGGAATATATCGAAGCTCATCTATTGGAGGATCTGAGTCTTGACAATATCTCAGAGCATATTAATATCTCCAAATTTCATTTGCTTCGCATCTGGAAGGGTGCTACATCAACAGGCCTGATGGAGTATGTCCGAAGAAGACGGATTGCCCTGTCTTTGTGTGATCTAATTACGGACCGCAACAGTATTGATTTCATTTCCTCTAAGTACTCATTCGGTTGTGAACGGACCTATAATAGAGTTTTCAAGGAAGAATATAATATTACCCCAGCCAAATGGCGACGAAATCCTTCACCTTTGAGGATCCTAGATCGATTTAATGCGGATTTTATGAGCCGTGCCGGAGATGGTCTCGTCTTTTTTCGTTCAATTACCGTCTTGCCGACTTTTTCTCTTGCTGGCCTTGAATTTATCGTTGATCGAACAGAAAATTTAAATTCCCAGATCGCAACTCAGCATGGCAATGATTTTTTTTACAACCATCGTCTAAGGGTTATGAATCCACTCGAAAAGGACGTCTATATTGGCTTTACAACAATTCCAGAGCCATTCACAGGGTATACAATGTACCAGCCATCCGTCCAAATTGATCACAACAGCATTATCCCGCCGGATATGAATGTAAAGCATGTTAAACCTCACAAGTACGGGGTATTTACCTACATGGGTCCCCATCGTCCTGAGGAGATTTCTTCACTAAAATTAAAATCGATTTGGACCTATATTTTTGAGACATGGATGCCTACTATACAGTTCAACTTGAATGAAAATTTCAGCTTTGAATCGATCAATTATGCCAAATGCAATAAAAACTATTGTGAGTGTGATCTGTATTATCCTATTTCGGTGTTGTGAGTTATAAATTGAGAAACGATATGTTTCAACCGTGCCCACGTCAATAAAGTCAGAACTTTTTTGGGGAGTCTAGTAAATACATAAAGCCGGTCCAAAAGTGGCTCGGCTTTTTCTACCCGTATAAACGCATGTTCAATGGTTTGTTGATTGCTCTCTTATTCCTAACATTCCAATAGAGATTAGTATTGCTCGAAAGATGATAAATTGGTATGTTAGAGAGTATTTAGAACGAAAGGAGATTGTGGAATGAGTACCTTTAGGGAAATTAAACCTGAGGAATTGGAGAAAAGTGCATTTCAATTGATCGGTTCAGACTGGATGCTTCTATCAGCGGAGAAGGATAATAAAGTCAATACGATGACAGCCAGTTGGGGCGGCTTTGGTGTGATGTTTAATAAGAATGTAACTTATACAGTAATCAGACCTCAACGTTATACCAAAGAATTTGTGGACCATGCGGATAGCTTTTCATTAACGTTTTTTGACGAAAGCTTCAAGAAGCAATTGAGCTACTTGGGGAAAGTTTCTGGCAGGGATGAGGACAAAATTGCCAAGACTGAATTAACCGTGCAGCATTCAGGAGATACACCCTATTTTGCTGAAGCCAAGCTTGTGATCATCTGCAGGAAGCTGTACGCCCAAGCGTTTAATTCTGATTCCTTCATTGCAACTTACCTTGACGAGAAAATTTACCCTGCTAAAGACTACCATACTCTATACATATCCGAAGTGGAGAAGATATTGATTAAAGAGTGACGAAGTTGTATTTCGATCCAAGGATAAACGCCTGTCGGCGTCCTGTAGGGCCGTGCGTTTACCGATGCGGAATCAGAATGATCCTTACCTAATATTTATACTTTCTGCCCTGAAAATAAAAAATGAACATTTTCATTCATCCGTGTTGCCGCCCAATCGGCATGGAAGTCTGATAGAGAAAAAAAGACAGCCAAAATCGCTGTCTTTTTGACTTTTAAGCTGGATTTTGCGTAAGTTCAATCCAATATCGTTGTACGAATTGATCATTATCCCATACTTCGTTTTCAAGCCTTCCACCATTTTTAATCATTGTATTTGCTGAAGCGATATTGTTTTTGTTGCAGGTAATTAATACTTTGTCCATACCCTTTTCTCTACAATGCTCAAGAGCTAGCTTTAACATCTCCGTTGCATAGCCCTTCTTTCGTTCGGTTGGACGAATTCCATAGCCAATATTACCGCCATAATTAAATAGATAAGGATTTAATTCGTATCTTATATTGATTGCACCCAAGATTCGCTTCTCCCCCGCTTTTACAAGAAAAAAAGTGTCAGCCGGAACCATGCCATTTAAGTTAATTCCTTTTGAAACTTGATTTGTTCTGTCTAAATACTCATCATAACTTTCTGTATCAGCTTGCAATGAATAGGGTGTTATTCGTTCCCCTGCATTTTTCATTTCCTTAATAATATCGTACCATTCCGTTTGATACTCTACTGTTGGGAATACCAATTGTAATTTCATATTGACTCCTTCTCTACATCTCCACAGATTTGTTCATTTGGTTCCAGACAGGTTGGTCGATAATTCCTAAACGCCAGATTGCAATGCCTTTGAGATCATAACGTTTAGCCAGACCAATCTTGGTATTGACAGATTTCTCATTCTCGCTAGCTAGTGAAATACCGAGTATCAGCTTTCCCTTGGTAGTCTGTTGCAGAGCAAGACGGATCGCTTCATCCACTTTGTCCACGGGTTCTGGACTTTTCTCGTCTCCATAGGCGTAAGCCATAATAATCAGATCATCTGCAAGGCTTCCGAGTGTTTTATAGTCATATCCCGAATAAGAGCTGTTTAATGGATGTAGTACGATACTCAGCTTAAGTCCTGCTTTCCTAGTTTTCGAAGATAAGTTCTGAACGAAACTGTTATAATCTGAACGAGCTTTGGCTATATCACCACTTAGGCCAAGCCCCTCCAAATCAAGAATAATTCCTTCGAAACCCTTTTGTGTGGCCGTGTTCACAATACCTGAGATCGTCCGCTCCTGAAGTTCCTTGTCCTCCAGGTTCTTAGTAAGCTCCGATTTGCCGTCTACTGAGTAGACCATCAGGTATGGAGAAGTTCCTTGTGCCGCTGCATCTGAAACGATGAATTCTGGTGTAATATCATCTGCAGGCTGTGGCATCTTGTACTCATCTCCCTTTAAAGTAAACTCACCGTTACGGTCAATTCTACTCCAGCCAAACGCAATGGCATCGAAATCTGGAAGTAAGGAGTACTGATCAAATGAAGACAACGCATAAAACCCAAGGGTGTACATGTCTTTCTTTGGTGAAATAATAGATACTGTATTTGTCGATTGGTTCCATGAAACAGTCGCCCCGAACTGTCCACTGAAGAAGCTAAGCGGAATCATCGTTGTGCCGCGAATACTCAGCGGTGCAATAGTCAGCTTCACGGTCTCACCGTTAACAACTGCATTCCTGCTCCCATTCGTAAGAATAACTACTTTCTTACCGATCGCATTTTTCTTGGATGCAGTAATTCTCTTTGCCGTTTGGTTCCACTCTACTTGAATCCCAAGCGCCTCGGATATGGCACGAAACGGAACCATCGTTGTGCCACTCTTGACCACAGGCTCAACTGGAAATGGCAGCGGATAACCATCGAGAAGAATTGTCACTTTGCTTGCAGCAGCCTGCACGGTATTCTCTTGCA
>JACMJI010000403.1 GCA_014380705.1 Gorillibacterium sp.
ATAAGAAATTTGGTTCCCTTCCATGATTTCTCCTCCTCGGTTACACACAAACCATATTCGTCCGCTTACATTGTTGTTTGGCCTACTTCCTTAAGCAGTTATATTCGTCCTCTTACATTGTTGCTTGGCCTACATCGTTAAGCAGACCCTTCCACTGTTCAACCGTACAATCTTTCTTAACTACCCATACTTGACCACTCCCGTACTTGTTCTCAAGAAGGATCGTTTCCTGTGAGGAGCTATCGTTAATAAAGTCATTCCCTTCCCAGTTGAGAAGTGTTTTATACAGGGGTGGAAGCTGTCTAAAATACACATTATCCGTATTCTTCCTAAACAAGTCGGATGTAACGATTAGCTTTCCACCATTGCCAACAAATTCGATGAGGGCTGCTTCGAGCTCAGCATTGTAAATGATTTGCCAAGGTAGAATCAGCAATTGCAGCTCTTGCAGCTTTTCTTTGGTAAATGCAAACTGCACAGCGATATTTTCCTCGAAAAGGCTTCTATAAACCGTATTTACCATGTATTTGGGATAAACAAGCTTATCCTCAATGTTTGATGCCCAGGTAGAAATCCAATAGGCCCATGAACTATCAAAATCATAATAAATCCCTACTTTGGGTTGAACAAATTCACCCTTACTGACCTCTTCCCTATGATTGTCCGCCCACTGCTTAATCACATGGTAGTTGGGCTCTAGCTCCCCCGTCATCGTTACTAATCCTTTAAACCCCTGCTCCTGACCCGACGCAAAGGGGATGAATGTAAAAGGCATAAACCACTCACAGCCCGATTTATGAATTAACTCCATTTCATTATATAGGTTTGGACTGCCTGTACCAAATTCCATCATCCAAAACTTATCGTTCTTCACGCTTCTTGTTAAGTCGGAATAAAAACCAATTTCAAGTAAGCTGTCACTGTAAATATCCATGCCGGCAATATCGAGGCTTTTGAACAGCTCATAAACGTTTACATTATCCCCAAAACGGAAGGTATCCGTATTCGTCGTGATGTCCTTGTCTGTATATTTTCTCAGAATATCCACCTGCATATTGCAAAAGTCAACAATGGATTTAGAGGAAAACCGTGTAAACTCCAGTTCCAGACTCGGATGATGATTCATGTCCATATCACTTGCAAACCGCATAGGCACAGGGATCTGTGACCACTGTTGATAGCTTTGTGACCAAAACTGATTGCCCCAGCGCTCATTAAGCTCCTCGACACGATGGTACTTTTCCGATAAGAAATGCTGAAACTCCTTACGGCAATTATCACAATAACAGCGTTTCTGCTCCCCTCCGAGTTCATTATCAATCTGCCATGCAGCCACATTGGGATGCTTTCCGTATCGCTCCCCTAACTTTTCAACGATATTCCTTGAATACGCTATATACTTAGCGGAGTTAAAACAGCGATGCTGCCTCGCACCGAAGCCCGATCTTCTGCCCTCTCTGTTAACCGGCATGACCTCTGGAAATTCCTCCACAAGCCATATGGGCGGGCAAGCGGTTGGTGTCCCGAGAATAATCTCTATTCCATACTCCTCAGCTGTTTGAATACTATCATCTAGCCAAGACCAATTATAGGTGTCTTTCTCAGGCTGCAGCAGGCTCCAGGAGAATTCCGCCATTCTAACGCGCTTTATGCCTGCATCCCGGATCTGCTCAAAATGCGTACCCCAATCCCTTCTGCTGTTATATTCAGGATAGTAAGCAATGCCAAGTTTCATAATGTTCGCTCCCTCTACATGACTATTAAATAGGATATCTCAACTCGTTTAACCTAAGTCTTATTTACTCACACAATTTCTGCCCTTTTTCTTGGCACGGTATAAAGCGGTATCGGCGGATTTCATCACCGAATCTGGCGTTTTGTATTTTTCATTTTTTTGGGAGACGCCGATACTTACGGTTATAAATATTTGTTTTCCCGGTTTTGAGCTTTGGGCTCTACTTTTGGCTGAGTTTTTGGATCTCCCTTTTCCACGCAAGGTAAAACCCCTTTTTGAAATTCTTTCTCTAAGCTCCTCAAGGTGGGGAAGGACATCACTTATACTTTTGCCAGGAAAAAGAATCGTGAATTCCTCTCCGCCATAACGGAAGGATTTCCCTCCACCCGTAACATCCTTTATCGTAGAAGCAACGAGCTTTAAAACCTCATCTCCCGTATCATGCCCATACGTATCATTGAACTTTTTAAAAAAATCGATATCCAGCATCGCTATGGCATAGTTCATCCCTAATTTCATCATATCCTGCTTGAGTGCCCGTCGCGATGGGAGCCCCGTAAGTTCATCCGAGAATGCCATGGAATACGAATCTTGAACGATGGAGAGGATTAGAATAATTCCTGAAGCTGTAAAAAATATCGGATAAAGGATGGGGCTGTTATTATTGTGCAGCACGATAAGCAAGGCAGACAATACCCCGATAAAGGAAACATCCTGCGTGGATTTGTTGGAAAACTGCCTAATAATAAGTATGATCAATGCTGCCAGAAAGACTAGAATTGCCACCTGTGATAGTGGAGTTATTGATTGAAGGTCCACGGGTAAAAAATCTCTGTTCAATACAGTGAGGTACTGTCTATGGTCTAAGTTAATGAGCCAAAACGCGAGCAACACTTGAGACAGAATAAGTCCTATCCTCATAAACCCCCAAAAACTAAATATCCCTCGTTCTTTAAAAAAGGAAAATAGCGCGATGTTAAGAGGGATTGCTATTGAGATGATCAGATAAATATCAGCCCTATGTGTTGGCTTGCCAAGGACCTGTGGCAAATTGTTCATGGTAGCTAAACATAGCGTAAGAATGACGAGGATGAAAAATTCTCGACTGCGGTTAAACTTCCAAGAAATAGCCCCCGCTATAAGAAATATTGCATAAGGGGAAAGCTCGATAACGTCTAACTGCGGCTTGGACATCGTGTTCGTCTTTGTATAAAATATATAGGCTAGCACCGTTATAATGAATGGTATGGTCATCGAAAAAGCGGCTTTAAACATAGTCTTCAAATTCAATAATTCCCTTCGTGGGTTATTTCCTCTGTCTACTATGTTATCGGTTATTAGGGGTCGCTAGCTTATACATAATCTTAGGTTTTCTATCCTATGAGCTTCGGCTCAGCAATCATGGACAAGGAAAAGGGCTGTCCCCAAAATCTTGAAAGACAGGGGAAAGCCCTTTCTATTCTATGAAGCAAAAGACTCTATTCACACGTCCGATCTTTAGCGGGTGTACAGTCCATTCCGGTAGCTTCGGCAATGGCGATCCAGCGCTGCCCATGATCGGCTGCGGCCAACACGGGGACAAAACCAAGCTTCAAGTAAATCACGATGGCAGACAACCTAAAATCATCCGTGTTCAGAACGGCTCGTGTCCGTCCTTCCTCTCTCATGCGGTGAAGAGCAGCCAAGCTGACCTGTAAGCCAAAACCTTTGCCAGCATGGGAAGCGAGTGCTCCAACCATGTGGAGATATCCCGTGTCCTCCCCCCACTCCGGTCTGTACCAAGCGGATGCGGTGGCCGCGGGAGTAGGTCCGGAGCGCAAGAACCAAACTCGCTCCGGAAGATAAGGCTCGTCATTCATCATGAACTCCGTGAAATTGTGCTTGCCCTGGAACGCTTCATCAATAATGTGCTCCCAGGCTGACTCATCTCCTGGGTGGTAACTGCTAAGCGTACACCCTTGGGGGATGCTTGTCGGTGGTAAAGTGGATAAGTCCTCCCGGACCATAAGTAACTGAGTTGGTGTAACCTGAGATTCAGTCATGATCTATCCCTCCCTATAACTTGAGAATTTGGTCTTTGTACCCGGTTGCACGTCGGAAGTCTGGCATTTCCATCGCTCTGCCCCCGTTCATAACAGAAAGCTCGGATAACAGGGCTACAGCCGTCCATTCGCAGGCATCATATACGTCAATCGCGGGTTTGGTTTGTTTCTGAATGGCATCTACAAAGTCCTGCACGATGAAAAAGTCCCCGCCCCAATGACCAGCCGACTTCTGTTCCTCGGTCATACTCCTGTAACGCTCCGGCATCAGGTGTTGGTAGTCCGCCAGCGGCTGCCATTCCGGGTTATCGGAAGTGCACCCATTCGTGGAAAGCCAAATCTTATGGGTGTCTCCTAATCCCCGGGGTGCCTCGTAGCAGCCCTTTGTTCCTTGAAGTGTGTAATAGCTTAAATTATGCGGGCGCTGTGATATACAGTCAACACGAAGTTTAATCAGCTTGCCGCTTTCCATCTGACACATGGTAATGGACGTGTCCTCCTGCCGGAATTCCGGTGACGTGTGCCATCCCGTGCCGTAGCAGGAAACCGATTTAATTCGGTCATTTCCAAACCACTGCATGACGGGTCCTAGGCTATGTGTTGGGTAGAAGGCTCCGCGTTTCCCAAGCTGCCAGTATTTACGCCAGGAGGTACGGGTGGCAGCATCGTTGTAGGTTTCCCGGTTGTAGCCGACAGCTAGATTCCTTATATCGTGAATATATTCCCCTTCTCCAAAATAAACCTCTCCAAACATCCCCTCTTTGACCATATTCAGAATCAATTGGTTCTCGGGAATATAACAGTAATTTTCCGCCATCATATAGACCTTGCCGGTCTGTTCAACGGTTTCCTTCAGCCACCAGAGCTCATCTAGCGTGACGCCAGCCGTAACCTCGCTCATCACATGCTTGCCAGCCTGCAGCGCCTGAATGGTCTGTGGAACGTGAAGCTGCATCGGTGTTGATACCACTACTGCATCAATGTCCGATTCCAGCATGTCCTCGTAAATTCGATACGTATTAGCAATTCCATGCTTTTGCGACTGCTCGAGTAATAAATCTCCATCCAAGTCGCATAGGGCTGTCACCTCTATATCAGGTATAGCCTGGAAACCCGCAAGATTGCTTAATCCCCTGGCACCTACGATGCCAACTTTAATCGTCATAAGACACTCTACCTTTCTTTCCGTGGGTTGAAAGCGATAATTCTTACCTTTTATGAAATCCTGACAGCCATCACAAATTTTTTTGTTGCACAGCTTCAACCGAACACATTGCTTAAGCCTTACCCTAACCGAGAATAGAAGCCTCTCCATCCGCAATCATACGAACGGGTCCTTCGCTCCATTGATTGTTTCTGATCACAACCTGCTTGCACTCTGTCCACTCTACCATGAGTGGATTTTCTGCTAAATCGAAGGATTCGCCTCTGCCGCCAGTTATGGTATTCGCTTCAAACAGCAATCCGTCA
>JACMJI010000404.1 GCA_014380705.1 Gorillibacterium sp.
CGGAATGACTGTTGAGCGAACAACGGACCCAAATGACCCGCTTGAATACGGCTTTCTTCGGTTTCATTATACGGAAGTTTACGAGGAGAAGGAACAGTGGGTTATTCCCTGTGGCGAAATTAGCCCCTTTCCCTTAAGCGGCATGTATACCATTCATAATGCCCCACATCTCATTGATCTGTTCGAGCAGGTTCACCAGCTTTGGCAGCAGCGCGGGCATATTACAGCCATGCGACGCAACCTGCTGCTTCAGGATCTGTTACTTTTCCTTGTTCTCGATTTCCGGACGCAAAAGATCGCTGGCGACGCCACAGCCGCCATTGAACATACCCAAGATTACATGGCAACTCATTATCGCGAAGCATTATTCGTTGATGATTTGGCTCAAATGGCTGGTCTCAGTTCTAGTCACTATACGCGTCTCTTCCGTAAAACCATTGGGTATAGCCCGATTGATTATCTCACTCACCTGCGCGTGGACCGAGCCAAAGAAATGCTCGCCTTGTCCCATTACCGTCTAAAGCTAATTGCTGAAAGTGTCGGGTATGCGGATGAGTTTTATTTCAGTCGTATTTTCAAAAAAATCGAGGGCATGTCGCCGCGAGATTATGCTAAAAAACACCGAGTCAAAGATCTGCCATAGAAGTAGTGACAATCGTTATCAGCATCGATTAGGGAGTGTCCAAATGTCTCATTCGCTTAAAACTTACCGTCAAGTCATTTACTCTTTTATCGAAATAAACAACTCCTACTTCCACCTCTTAACCATTTGGGGTTTACAGTGGGTCTCTGCCGCTATTCTAACCCAGCTATTTATAATAGGGGTTCCTGTTTGGACGGTTAGCGCTTCATTCTGGCTTGCTATAGCTGCTACCGTAGCTTATTTACTCCTATTAAGGGTAAACGACCGAAATCTTTTGACACAACGGCCTTTATTAGATCATCAGAAACCTACCTTTTCACTCGTTTATAAAATAGCGCTTTTCACAGCACTCTTGTTACTACCAGCCGTAATCCTGCTCATGTTTCATTGGAACGGCATCCTCTTTGTCGACTTATACCGTGCAGCTCTATTGGCTGTATTGTATCTGTTTCTCGGTATGGGCTGCAATCGTTGGTTGATTTATCTGGGACTTTGGCTGCTGCTGTTAACTTTTATCACTACCGTGTTCTATCTGGGTTTTGCCCCCTTCATTCTTGGCCTAATGGGTGGACTGAGTCTCATTGCCAGCAGGTTCCTGCTCAAAGCAGCTACAGAACAAGTACAGCCTTCAGCCACAAATAGATAATCCCCGCTCAATACGGCTGAAAGTCAGAATCCGATCTTGTATTTAGAAACGTAACTGGAAAACATCCAGTTAATAATCCGTAAATCATCTATTGTCTTTAACTAACTGGAAAACATGATGTTATTTCAGGCGAATTCGCCCAATATGACTTTGAAACGCCTAATTAACGGGAGAAAATCCAGTTAGGGTTCTCTCCAATTGGTATATTCACAGATTACATGGAGGAAATACAGTTAGCATGTCTTCATCCGGTTCCCCTAGCAGATTATTCTTGATTTTCTTTAAATGGGTGCGATCGAGGGGACGTTATGTATGGCTTCGGCTCCCGAGGAATTATTTTCTCTCTTATTTGTTGAAGGGAAGATGGTTAGAATACAACCCTAGCTGGAAGCATGAAGCGTATTCGCTTATAGTAGGACTCACATTCAAAAACTGTAACCAAATTGAAATCTATTCTTCAGGTTCATTTAAGGTTTGGTTGTTATTCTGTACGTAGCCCCCCTAATGATATAGATTTATAAGAAAAAACCTGCCGGATTGACCACTGGCAGGTTTTTTTCTGTTTAGGATCAAGTTGAAATCCTAAGGTCTTTAATTTATTTGCCGCTGTACGGCACGTACCCATTGTTGGTATTGTTCATTTCTCCGACCTTCATCCCAGGTGGGATTGAAGCGCTCCTTCTCAATCCACAGCTTCTGCAGCTCCCCGCGATCTTTCCACAAGCCAATGGCAAGTCCTGCCAAGTAAGCAGCCCCGAGTGCCGTTGTCTCCTGTTCATGCGGCAAGGTAACCGTCCGACCCAATATATCCGCTTGAAACTGCATCAGGAAGCGGTTCTTCACCATTCCTCCATCTGCCCGGAGCTCGCAGAGACGAATCCCCGATTCCTGCTCCATCACTCGGATCACGTCCGCTGTTTGATAAGCGACCGCTTCGAGTGCTGCTCGTACGATATGCTCTTTACGCGTTCCCCGAGTAATTCCGGTGATCATTCCGCGAGCATCAGGGTTCCAATAAGGAGTACCAAGACCATTAAAGGCTGGAACAAAATATACACCAGCTGTATCCGCTACGGAAGCAGCTAATGGCTCTGATTCAGAAGCGTGTTCGATAAGCGACAGCCCATCTCTGAGCCACTCAATAACCGCTCCAGCGGTAAATACACTGCCCTCAAGCGCATACTCCGTCCGACCCTCCACTTGCCAGGCTATGGTTGTCAGAAGACCATGTCTGGACTCCTTCGGTTGCTCTCCCGTGTTCATCAAGAGAAAACACCCGGTTCCGTAGGTGTTCTTGACCATCCCCTCTGTATGACACGCTTGTCCAAATAATGCAGCTTGCTGATCCCCAGCCGCCCCTGCGATGGGTACTCCAGTTTGTCCAGGAATATGATCTGTTAAGCCAAAAATTCCACTAGAAGGCTTTACCTCTGGCAGCATGGATAGAGGAATACCGAAGCTTCGACATAGCTCCTCGTCCCAAGCAAGCCTATGGATATTAAACATCATCGTCCGGGATGCATTGCTTACATCCGTAGCATGGACTTTCCCACCAGTCAGCTTCCAGATCAACCAGCTATCAACCGTACCGAACAGCGCCTGCCCTTGCTCTGCTTTTTGCCGCAGACCTGGCACATTCTCCAATAACCAAACAAGCTTCGTTGCTGAAAAATAAGGATCGATGATAAGTCCAGTCTTTGCCCGAATCTCCTCTTCGCGACCTTCTTCCTTTAATCGAGCGCATAGCTCGGCCGATCTTCGGCATTGCCAAACAATAGCTGGATGGAGTGGCTTACCTGTTTCACGGTCCCAGACAATCAGGGTTTCCCGCTGGTTCGTGATGCCAATAGCCATAATCTCGTTAGGTTCACGGTTCAATACATCAAGCATAACCGCATGCTGCGTGTTCCAAATCTCCTCTGCGTCATGCTCCACCCAACCATTATGGGGAAAATATTGCGTAATCTCCCGCTGGGAATGGTGGATCGCCCGACCCTCTCGATCGAATAATATCGCCCGGCAACTGGTTGTCCCCTGATCCAGAGCGAGAATAAATTGCGGCTTCTTCATATCCTCCCGATTCCTTCCTTTTGACCCTTGCGCAGGTACAGGCTAAACGCCTGTCGTTATCCGAACCGTTACGTGTTTAGCGAGGAATGATTCAGATAAACGTCTGTTGGCTTCCCTGCCTTTACGCGTTTACCCATGAACAATTCAAGGCTAAACGCTTTCAACGTCTTTTGGCGCCATGCGTTTACCGATGTGTAATCAGAATACACTTTATCTGATAGGTATACATTCTGCTATTATGTTGGTCATCTTATTTCGCTTCGTACTTTTCTACCACAGCAAAAGCACCTGCGGTGGTCCGGGTATGGGTTATGCTAACATGAACCTGGACGCTTCCAGGGGTAATTCCTAGCCTTTGAATGGCTTGAAGCCCGATTGTACATAGTGGCCGACCGGCAGAATCCGCC
>JACMJI010000405.1 GCA_014380705.1 Gorillibacterium sp.
TACCTAATATTTATACTTTCTGCCCTGAAAATAAAAAACGAACATTTTCATTCATCCGTGGTGCCGCCCAAGCGGCATGGAAGTCTGATAGAATGAAAAAGGCTCCTTGGATATGATCTCCAAAGAGCCTTTTTATTATTGTTTGTCGGCACCATTAGCCGCTTGGCATGTTTTGGCGATAGAACAGCCTGCGCATTTCCCTTGTTTGCCTTTTTGAATGCTGCGATACAAAGCCCAACCCGCAAATCCAAAAATCAGAACACCCATTATTATACTAAAGATCATCCTTCACACTTCCCTTCCCATTAACCGAGACCAAGCAGCATGCCACCTTGATAAAGTACAAAGCACAAAACATAGGCAACAATTAACGGGTAGATGATGGAAAACCACGTCCAGCGTGATGACCCCGTTTCCTTCTTAATAACCCCAACCGTTGCAAGACAAGGAATATACAGCAGGACGAATACCATAAAACTGAGAGCTTGGAGTGCCGTAAATTGTCCAGCCAGCATATTGGATAATCCGGCTTCGGGAACGTTATAAATGATGCCCATGGTTGAAACAACGACTTCCTTAGCAGCAAATCCGGTAATTAGACCTGCACCCGCTTGCCAGGTTCCAAATCCAATCGGGTGAAGAATAGGTGCGAGCACCCCGCCAATCTTAGCAAGAAAGCTATCATCCATGGCTACATCAAGCCCGCCAGGTCCCATATAAGAAAGCAGCCAGATCAGTGCGGAGCCTGCAAAGATGATCGTCCCTGCTTTTTTAACAAACCCTTTCCCTTTCTCCCATGTACTGCGCGCCAAGGTGCGAATCTGTGGTACACGATAGGGAGGCAGCTCGACAATAAACATTGAACCCTCCTGCTTGAGGATCGTAGAGGAGAATAGCTTCGCAAGCACCAACGCGACAACGATGCCGAGCAGGTACAGAAAGAGCACGATCAAGGCCTGCTTCTGAGCAAAAAAAGCACCCACGAAAACCACGTAAATAGGCAGCCGAGCAGAACAAGACATAAGAGGTGTCAGTAGGATGGTGAGCAAACGTTCCCTCGGTTGTTCAATGGAACGGGCCGCCATAACACCTGGAACGTTACAGCCAAAGCCTATGATCATGGGGATGAAGGTCTTACCGTTAAGCCCCACTTTTTCCATGAGCTTATCCATGACCGTAGCAATCCGCGCCATGTAACCGGAATCTTCAATGAAGGAAATAATTAAGAATAGGATAAAGATTTGCGGGACAAATATGAGTACCCCGCCAACACCTGCGATGATTCCATCAAAGAGAAGTGACCGAATAAAGTCTGTTGCGTTTACCGTATCAAGAAAGGAGGATAGCATGTTTGTCAGTGGACCCGTAAAGAAAGCATCGAGTACATCAGATAGTGGAGCACCGACCCATTCAAAGGTTAGCTTAAAGGTAAGGTACATAAAAGCGACAAAAATAGGGATACCGAGAAACTTATTCGTTACAACACGGTCCACTTTATCCGAAAAGGTAAGCTCTGACTGCGCCGTCGTATCAACCGTTTGAGTGAGCAGCACCTTGATATAATCCGCACGCTTGTGACGAATATACTGGGAAAGCAGCGTTATTTGGGAACTAGCTGCAATTGTTTTCTCTGTTTTGCTATAAAAGTCCTTCAGCCACTGCTTGTCCAAGTACTCTTCTAGATAGGAATGGACAACCTCGTTGCCTTCAAAGAATTGTATTGCCAACCAGCGTTTGTTAGCTTTCAGACCATCCGGCAGTTTCTTACTGAGAATATCAATTGCATCCTCCAGCTGATAGCCATAGTCGATCTTAATAGGAGCCTGTTGCTCTTGTTCATCGCTTGTGATCATCGTAAGGAGGTCATCGACACCTTTGCCTGAACGAGCCACAACAGGTGTAATCGGAGTCCCGAGTAGTTCACTTAATTTGGCAACGTCTATTTCCATACCTTGCTGCTTAGCTACATCTACCATATTGAGTCCAATAACCATCGGTTTGCCATATTCCAAAAGCTGAAGCGTGAGGTTAAGATTTCTTTCCAACTGAGAGGCATCGACTACATTCAGAATAAGTGAGAATTCATCAAAAAGAAGAAAGCGAGACGTTATTCCTTCATCCTTGGATAATGGGTTAATCGAATAGATCCCGGGCAGGTCCACAAGGTAACCATTCTTGTTTTTGAGCAGACCTACTTTTTTCTCAACGGTAACTCCCGTCCAGTTGCCCACATATTCGTAAGAACCGGTTAATATGTTAAACAAAGAGCTCTTACCTGTGTTGGGGTTCCCCGCTAGTGCAATCTGAATCATGCGGCTTCCACCCTAATCTTATGTGCTTCGCTTCTACGAATAGCAATTCTCTGTCCACACGCGACTAAAGTATAAGGTCCCCAGAAGGGAAGCGGTTTTTTAATAGATATTAGTGTGCCTTCCATAATACCGAGATCAATCAAACGACGACGGACCATATGATTGACTAAATCCAGGCCTGTAATCCGAACAATATCCCCTACTACGGTCTCCGTTAACTTCATTGCCATCAGCTCTTTTCATCACAGGTTTGTTAATTGATAATGATTATCATTGACTTAATTATATAATAGACTGTCTATCTTTGGAACAGCTTTTTTACTTTTTATTGTTACAATTAGCGGAACGATTTGTGTGTAAAAATCGAATATTGTATCTAAATGTGATAAAATGCACATACTTTTTATGCAATTGCGCGTTTCGATAGGACATCTAGTCGTTTAAGTATCGATGTACATCTAATTTAGAGGAGGTTTAACCGAAGGATGGATAATAAACGTGTGGATATGTCACATCAGAAGCAGGACTCCAAGCATACAGACACCGGCTTAAAAGAGTTTGTTGATGAAATTAGCGGCCAAGATAATCGGGAACAATACCAAGATACTCTCAACAACAACAAGTCGCGAATCGCCGATGAGCAGAACCGAATGATCGACAAGCATAACCTGAGAAAATAAGGATAAACACTTGTCGGCGTCCTAAGGCCTTGCTAGCTAGGGCATCCAATATCCATTGGGTACAGTAACCTTACGCTAATCAGATGAATTTAATAAGCTTACACTTCAGTAAAAAACAAGAGGGTCCTATATGGACCCTCTTGCTGCCTGAGAAACCAGCGATGTTACGAATTTGAATGTCGGTTTCGGGCGCTCTTGAAATGGCATCCTCTGATTAGAGGAAGGATACGATGCCCTTTCAAAGGCGCCGCGTAAACTCTACACTAGGGCACCAAATTCTCCACTTCAGGTTTCTTAAACAGCCTTGTCAGAACA
>JACMJI010000406.1 GCA_014380705.1 Gorillibacterium sp.
AAAGCACTTCAAGCGGTTATGGTTATTTTGACGACCTCTTGGTTTCGGAAGCCGAGCCTAACAATGAGCATATTTCTAATAATGGCTTCAGCTCAGGACTAACCGGGTGGAATACCTGGGGGGCGGCGAGCGTTAGTTCTGGAGTGCTTCAGGCACAAAAGAATAGTGGAGTATTTCAAATCATCACTTCGGGGTTTGAAATAGGTCGAACCTACCAGTTCTACGGATCAGGAAAACTTAGCACGACTGCAATTGCGGGAGAAGTATGGCTGGAGTTAATGGCTAGGGATTCATCGGGTAACGCAATTAAATCAGTAAAGGAATATTTCACAACGGATCAATATGTGGAGAAGGGCGTTGAAATGACCGTTCCCAAGAATACGGCCGATCTCGTCGTTTATGTCTATTACACGGGAACGAGTGCGGGAACGGGTACAGGATATTTTGATAATCTCGAATTTAAATTCTCTCGATCAATCGTACCTGTGCCATCCTCTATTATCAAACCGACGTTGTCTGCAGGCATTTATTATGTGGACCCAAATGATGGGAGGGATAACTACAGTGGTACCTCGCAATCACAAGCTTGGCAGACGCTGGGTAAAGTGAGCGGGTACACATTATCGCCAGGAACGCAGATTTTGTTAAAGCGGGGTGCAACCTATTCAGGGTCCTTCTCACCGGCAGGCTCGGGAATAAACGGGAATCCATTAAAATTAAGCGCTTATGGCACTGGAAATCGTCCTATTATTCAAGCAGGGACAGGGGTGTTCAGTGCCATTCAGCTCTATAACCAAGAATATTGGATTATAGAAAATGTAGAAATTTCTGGTGGAAAGCTTGCAGGTATCTATATTTGGGGTAATCAAAGGACTGTCATTCTCGATTATTTCCGTATTACCAACGTATATGTCCATGATGTAGGAGATAACACTGCTTATCAGGGCAAAGACATCGGGGGTATTATCTTCACCACTTATGCTCACGATAATCAATTTAAAGATGTTATCATTGATGGAGCTACAGTCGTACGTTCCAAGCGTTGGTCGGGCATATTCATTAAGGGTAGCCATGCAACATATACACGAAGCGATGGAATCATCGTGAGGAATTCACGGGTTGAAGATACTTTTGCGGATGGAATTGCTCTTTTCTCAACCAGTAACAGTATTGCCGAGAATAACGTTGTCATTAAGGCAGGCGGTTATCCGAACGACGTTAATGGCAATGCCAATGGCATTTGGTGCTGGAATTCAGTAAATTGCAAGGTACAGTTCAATGAAGTTTCCGAGACGAATTCAAGTACAATCGATGGAGGATCGTTCGATATAGATTGGAACAACCAAGATAGCGTAGTCCAATATAATTATGGGCATGATTCTCATGGCTACGGGGTTGCTGTAATGGGAGCAGAGAAATTTGTAACCTCCAATGCCATTGTTCGCTATAACATATTCTCGAACAATGGCAGAGAATCCGCTTACGCCTATCAAGGTGACTTTCTACTCAATAGTTGGTCCGGAGGATCTATTAATGGGGTCAAAATTTACAATAATACGAGTTACTGGAATCCTGCATCCGAGCATGCGGCATTAATGGATCGCGAGTCCTACATCGAAGCGGTGTATTCGGGGACCGGCGAACGTCTGTTCAAGAACAACATCATATATTCAACTAGCAAAAAATTAATTGATATTCAGAATAAACTTGCCTTGAATAATAATCTGTATTGGTATACGGGTGGTTATACACCGGAGTGGAAATACAACGGTATCGCGTACAGCGGATTTTCCAATTACAAAGGCGGAAGCGGACAGGACGCAAATGGTTTTTATCAAGAACCCAATATGAATGCGCCTACCTATCACTCGCTCGGGGTACCGACAACACAATTTAACCTAAATATCGGTTCTCCTGCTATAAACACAGGTACGAATATCGGTAGTATGGGAACTCGAGATTTCTTCGGAAATACCATTCCAAAGAATGGAATATACGATATCGGAGCACAGGAAAAATAATTTCTTAATTAAAAGCAAAAGGCCCGGTGTCGAATTCGACACCGGGCCTTTTGCTCACTCTTCGTGTTCGACATACTCAAAATAATCGAAATCCGCATACCCTCCACGACCAGATAGATCTTGACAACAAATGCCAACAAAGCTACCGGTGAAAGCCCAGCCATTCGCGTATTCATCCGAAAGAATTCCAGCATCAAGTATTGGCCCTGCAATGATCCAATTCTCGCTATTACAAGAGTAGGAATATTGCAACTGATCGTATTTAACGTTGGCTCGCAGGTAAATTCTTTTCTCATTGTTGAGGGAAACGGGAGTCCCGATCGGGAAATGGTAAATTCCGTTGTCGGAAGTCACGATATCTAGGCATTTGCCAATACCATCTCGCAACGATATCCGCAAATAGTGAAAACATTTATCATTGTAATAACAGGTGAGGCCGGCCATCTGCTTGGCGCCCGTCGGTTCGAATTCCAAGCATGTGATCGCAGTGTAATGAAAGGAACCTACTCTTCTGGCTACAAAACTCTGTTGGAATAGTGAGTTCAACATGTCACGACCTTTGAGTCGCAAGTAACCCGGACGGTCTACAAGTGATAGTTTATCTTGCCCTAAAGAAATTCGCAAGGTCTGATAAACGGGGTTCAAAATCAGTTCATCGAAATGGTCACGACTTGGCATGAGAGGCCAGGGATGCTCTTGGAGCATAGGCGGTTCCACTAACATTGCAGGTTCGCTTCCCCCATGAGCTAGACACAGCCAGCCTTCTTCGTTCCACAAAACCTTTTGAATGGCTGTTTCGCGACCAAGCGTGCAGAGGCCTCGCGATGGCAGGGGGCGCCCTACAAGGTGTACCATGTACCATTCTCCAGCAGGTGTGTTCACTAAATCAGCATGCCCGGCTTTCTGCAATTGTAGAAGCGGGTTGTCCCTGGAAGACATCAATGGAGTTGCAGGATCGACTTCATACGGACCCCAAATAGAATGGCTTCGAGCTACCGTAACGGCATGACCTAGACCCGTGCCACCTTCCGCGACAATCAAGTAGTAGTAACCGTGCATCTTGTAAAGATGCGGACCTTCCGCACTCCCCAATTTCGATCCGGTAAAAATAGTTGATACAGGTCCAATTAGCTCTTTCTTCTCTAGAGAAAACTCTTGAAGTTTAATACCCTCTTTCGACTCTCCATAGTTCAAATACTGAAAAACTAACCATGTCCGTCCATCCTCATCATGAAAAAACGAGGGATCAAACCCTTCGCTATGTAAGAATATAGGATCGGACCATTGTCCCTGAATGTCTTTCGTCGTCGTAAGGTAATTGTCCACATGCCAGTATAATCCATCATGATTTTTGACATTGCTATAAGCTAGGAAGTATGTATCATTAGAATAGGACAAACAAGGTGCCCATACTCCTCCCGAACTTGGGATTCCGCGCAAATCAATTAAGGATTCGCGATTGAGTGGGGAATTCAAAGGTCGCCAATTGCACAAATCCTTGGAGTGATGAATCATGACACCGGGAAACCACTCGAAAGTGGAGGTGGCAACGTAATAATCGTCGTTAACGCGTATTATGGAAGGGTCTGGGTGAAACCCCTTCAGAATGGGATTCTTTATAACACTCATTCATTTGCAACTCCTCATTTTTAGTTATTAATTTTAATCAACTATTAGACTATTATCTCATAGGAGATAAAGGTTAACAATTCCATAGCTTCCCCCTAGATTCTCTGAACACCGGATTCGTTTTGCAGTGATTCTCGAGCATTTAAAATTATACCTTAAATGGATGATAATTTATGATGGATCCAAAATGGCAGCCAGTCTACGCCACTCCGTTTTGGGAAGCGTAAACGTGCTCAGTTCCATAATGACACGCTGACGAGGACCATTGTCGCCTCGGTAGGATTCGACTAGCTGGTGCTTGACGTATATTGTATTTGATTTTTTAGATCGGGTGGACGTTCGGCGTATGTACATAGTATTAAAGCTACCACAAGTCAAGACAAAGAAAAAACTTTATTTATATTAGGTCACTACATTGGCGTTTTTGAAAAGCAGTTGTCAAACCCGAAACGATCATGCAAAGAGCCTGACTGATTGTTTATGGTCGGGCTTTCTGTATGGTATACTGAAAGTAGTTGCAAGTAGTTTTCGGAGGTGGCAAAGATGCGCTGGGAAGATGTTCGGGAACAGTTTCCTGACGAATGGGTGGTTTGTGAGGCGCTGAAATCTCGTTCGGAAGACGGTTATTGGCTCATAGACGATGTAGCTCTGATTGACCGCTTCAATGACTCTACTTTTGCAATGAAGCGATACTATGAATTGCATAGGGAACAGCCTTGCCGGGAGTATGGTTTTTTTCACACCTCCCGTGAGACGTTGAAGCTCCGTGAGAAGTGGGCGGGGGTACGGGGGCCAAGATGAACATTGATGTGAGATACGGACTGCCATTTGTGCAAGTCATGATTTGTTACCATGGAGAAGAACTTTGTTTGAGAAACATATTGCTTGATACAGGATCGGCCGGCACAATTTTCAGTGCTGACGTAGTGGATGCCATCGGAGTAAAGATTGAGCCGGGGGATTTTTTGAACAAGATCAGGGGTGTAGGTGGAATAGAGGTTGTGTACTCCAAGCAGTTTGATTTTATCAGGGCTGGGGAGATTTCTCTCGAAGGCTTTGAAGTGGAGATTGGGGAAATGAACTACGGTATGGAAATTGACGGCATTCTCGGTTTTGACTTTATCCGGTCTGCTGGTTTGGTGATTAACTCAAAGGAATTGACAATGTCAGTAAGGGAGTGAGCTACGCCCCCTCCCCAAACGTTATCAGCATCACACGGATCGGATTATAGACTTAGTGACCCATGGCTTGCCTCCATAAGGTAAATTCACAAAAACGAAAAGGAACTTTACAACATTAAAATGTAGAGAAGCTCTTTTCGTTTTTTTTTTTTTTTTTTTTTTTTGTGATATTGTTTACAGTATTTCTTTAGGAAGTTAATTAGGAAGGATTTTAAACTTATAGTTATCTTGAGTGGGATTATCTAGATGATAATTTCAAATTAGAATTATTGTCTTATGCCGATAACGGAGGTTCTTTGCTGCTCATCGGGAGGTTATAAGATATCCAAGGTGACCATGACCAACCTGAACGACGATTCGCGCGATATTCCTGCGCCAGTTGGAGAAAAAAGCTGGTCGGGTTCCATAGGAACCATTTCTGGAAAAAAGACAGAAGTCATTTCAGATAAAAATACCAACCGAACCTATTACGCCTGGGATCGCTATTCCGGAATTCGGGGAAAGGTATGGTATGCCGGAACGGGAAGCACGGGCTGTATACAAGGGCCGATATCTGCACCGGCTAATGGTGGGCTATGTACGCCCGGTTCAACACCTACCTATACCACCTCGGTGAAACTTGCTTAACAAATTACACGATGTTATCCCCTGATCTTATCAAGGATATTACCAATGGATTCCATACCATTGATCTTGAACGCGATGATATCCTGATCAAGTTTGAGCATGGCTGGACGATACCTGAACATTATGGCGAACTCCCTCTACCCGATCCAATTAATAAACAGATTGAAATTGGACTACCATTGTCCTCGAAACAATTAGACAAAATGTATTGAGATTATGATTTGTAATTTTTCCATTACTTATTTGGAGACCGAGTGAAAAACTACCCAGCATAAGCGAGTGCTGACGCTGGCATCATATGGTACAATTGAAGCAATTAGAACAGTCAGAGGCGGAAAACGAGAGAGTATATTGCAAGTTACAATGAGTACTTTAAGTTCAAAAACAAGGTTGCTAATGAACCAAGGTAACCCCTATGATGCAACCGCTGAATAGTGTTAAATTGAACCTATGAATTTTAACAGGAGGGGATATAAAATGCAATGGCAGCAAGTCAGAGAGTTGTTTCCCGACCAATTTGTTCTACTTTCCATCATCGACTTTCACAAGGAACAAGATAAGAAAATCATTACGGAAGTAGCTCCGATTCGAGCGGTTGCCGAAAAGGATGCTAACAGTGAATTTTTCAACGTTCAAAATGGATGTCTCGTTTATCACACTTCTAATGAGGAATGCATCGTTCACCTGCGTAGAGACCCATTAATGAGAGTGAGACATAGATCATGAAGTTAACTTATGATGGACAACTCCTCACAGCTTCCCTAAATGTTTGCTACCGCGGGAGAAGTCTGATATTGACAGACGTTCATTTGGGTGTGTTTCAAACCACATCAGGAATGGCGGACCGGGGGTTTTGATGGTAAATGCCGGTTATCGTAAGTTTTGGTTGTTTTGGGTAAAATTGTCGTAATTTTGGAGTTAGGCCGATTCTATGAGAGAGAAAATTGTAAATCTAGCAAAATAGTAAAGGAAAACCTCTTGCATAATTGGGAATAATCGGTATAATCAAAGTAAATAAATATCAAAATCATAACGGAAGCACCGTTATCCTTAGGGGATAGGTGTTTCCGTTTTTTGATTTACAAAGGGTATATACGCCATGATTAAAGAGAGGTGGAATTGAAAACTTGTGCAGGATTGTCATGGATAACACTGCATCCCGATGGTTGGTTGTTGAGACTTCCATACCTAATTTACTAA
>JACMJI010000407.1 GCA_014380705.1 Gorillibacterium sp.
AATAGGACGAAATCATCTGAAATAGAGGGAGAAATCCATTTATTTATAGATTTATGTGGGTTTCTAATCAATTTAACTGGAAATATCCATCTATCTACTCCGCACTAAAGCAACAAAAGGAGCTAAGGTCTAATTTACCAGAATGCAGCCACTTCTGGTAGCAATAAACTAAAAACTGAACCGATAGATATTTAACCAGTAAACGCACGGCCGCTGTTAATTGAGCTGCAGGAAGGCGTTTATCTATATGTTCAAGCAATCATATGCTTTACGGTACAAGTTAGTATACCCGTCTTCTTTTATCGCTTGATTCTGCATAAGGTAGTCTCAAGGAGTAAAAAGAATGGAGGGGCAACGATGTTCAAACGGGGATGGAAAAGCCGGCGTCCGCGGGCGGGGAGCCGTAAGCGGATCATCTGGTTGCTTCTTCTTGTTTTTTTTGCGTCCTTCGTTCAGTCATTTATTTTCGTGGAGAAAAACCTCCGGCCGCCATTGATGAATCTGGCAAAAATCCGCTTAAAGCAGTTAGCTACCCAGTCCATCAACACAGCGATATCCGACCACATTGCCCAGGATGCTAATTTTGACCGTCTGATTGATTGGAAAACAGATAACAATGGCAAGGTAACCGGATTTATGCTTAATTATAATGAGCATATGCGGATTACTTCAAATACAATTAACCGAGTACAAACGATTCTTACAAGTATTAAAAAAATGCCGGAGCATATCCCGCTCGGAATGGCAATGAATAGTGCCATCTTCGCTTCTTTTGGTCCTGATATACCCATTCGTTTGGAACCGGCGGGTGCGGTCAAGGTGGACCTAAATACGCGTTATCAGGATGCGGGGATTAACATGATCTTGGTTGAAGTCTATATTCGTATTAATGTGGAGCTTACGATTATCATTCCCTTTGATACAGCTCCAGAGATTGTGGAGACGGAATTGCCGATATCCTACCTTCTTGTTGTTGGTGATACACCGATGTACTATTATGATAACAAAGGAAATCCACTCGGGGATTCGCCACCACTGCCGCCAAGTGTTACTTTGCCTAATTCGGGTACCCCAACAACCCATAACGGGCCTTCCGAAGGTGTTAAAGCGTCCCAAGTTGGTCAGACTGAAACGGTAGGGCCTTAACAATAAGGTAAAATCAAAAGCAGAAGCAGGAAATTCCATCAAAGTGGAATTTCCTGCTTCTGCTTTACTGTTTTGTTAACCCAGCGTCGGTGATTCCTTCTCTTCGCCGCAAGCAAGCAGAGCCTGACGTTTACGATAAAAGGGCTGCTCAGAAACCAAAAGTGGGGGATTTGTGTGTTGAGCGTAGAGTTTACACAGCACCTTTGAATATGGCATCCTTTCCTCATCTAATCATTTCAAGAGTGCCCGAAGCCAAATTCCAAATCTGTAACGTCCTTGGCTTCTATGCTGCCTTAATTACATTATGGTTTCCTATGCTTCTGTAGGCGTTTGCGTTCTTCCTTCTCCCAGCGAAGCAGGTTCGGGTAAGGATCAAACGCCCACATGCTCTTACTTGCATCGCGATAAAGACCAAAATGAAGATGGGGTGGAAATTTACCTGATGTACCGGGCTTGCCGTACCCGGAGCTGCCCACCCAACCGATGGTTTGTCCAGGCTTCACGACATCTCCCTCCTTAAGCTCTTTAACGAAGCCGGAAAGATGCGCATAGTAATGATAAACATTGTTTAGATCTCGAATGCCGATACGCCAGCCTCCATAATTATTCCAGCCCTTGACCTCGATGATACCGTAGCAGGTGCTTCGGGCAGGTACACCGTAGCCTGCGAAGATATCCGTACCTTCGTGCATCCGACGGCCGCCCCAGCCACGGCTAGCCCCCCAGGTTTCATGGAAGGTGTAGTTTGCCCGCAAGGGTAAGGGAAAGGCGTGTTCTCCTAACTCCAACGTATCAAAGGTTCGGTAGACTTTGGCAAATTGCTCAATTCTATCGGCTCCCTGAGGACCAAAGCGTGTTTGAAGTTTATCTTTCCATGAATTTACATGACTTGTCTTGAGAAAATCCTGAATGTAAGAATAAACCACATCAGCATCCTGGGTACGATCCGCAATGCCATCCCCTGAACCATCCAGTCCTTTTCCCCCGAACAAAGCGATTCGTCGTTCGTCGGTATCTCCAGGGTTAGGGTTTAGGAGTCCTCCCCATTCCGCCTCCGTATATCTGCCGCTCATCTCAGGGGATGTCTTCTTCTTGATGACCTGCAAGGTCCGGTGGTATTGATCTACCGCCGCCAGCTCATACCAAGCCACACCACTCAGGATACTTAACGAGTCATATATTCTTCGCCGTTCTGGATAAGAGAAGGTTTCCGAAAGTTGTTTTTCCTTGAGTGGAACGGCCGCATCTGCTTGAACTGACTGAATGAACTGTGGTCCGAATGTGAACCAAAGTATGATTGCCGTGCTCACACATCCAAGCTGTACGATTACTCTGAGGAACTTCGTTTGTCTGTTAATCAAAAAGCATACCCTCCCACCTATTCCCGACAAACTCGTCGTTCTATAGGTTTAGGTTGTTCAGGTATACATATTTTATCCAAAAAATCGTTAGGGTTGTGAAATACCATCGATAAAAAGCTGATAAAAGAGAACATCATGCCATTTGCCGAATTTCATGCCAACCTCTTTAAAGCAGCCGATCAGGTGAAAGCCAAATTTTTCATGCATTTTTACACTGATTTCATTGCCAGCGGTTATTCCGGAGATGACGGAGTGAAAGCCAAGCGCCTTCCCTCTGAGCAGAATCTCTTCTACAAGTCGATTTCCAATGCCTCTGCCTTGATACGCTTCGTCTATGTATACGGACAGTTCAACCGTGGGATCGTAGGCCGGTTTCGTTCGAAACTGCGATAGACTGCTGTATCCGACGGTTACCCCCTCCCATTCTGCAACGATCAAGGGGTAGCGTTCCCCATAGTGGCTAAACCATTCCATGCGATACTCAAGCGTCTGGGGCTCAAGATCAAAGGTGGCGGTGGAGCATTCAACGGAGTAATTATAAATGCGCAGGATCGCCGGGACATCCGCTTCCCTAGCTTCTCTTATGATAAGCATGATACCTCTCCTTTTTCAATCTAATGTATACGGAACTTATGAGGGCCTAGCGCCGTTCTCAACTTCCGACCGTTCCGATAAACGCATGAATCCAGTGGACATAGAAAGGCGTTTCTCGTTGGTATAAGTATACTTCCACTACAAGCTTGTGCCAAGATGGAAGGTAGGTGGAATGTTGCAGTTTTCATGGTATAATACGAGAAGAAATGTGGGAATTCCGGCTGTCGGGGATGGGGGTGCGTCTTTTGTATCATGTTGGCGGCAATGTGTATGAAATGATCAAGGACAATAAGAATGGTTGGAATCTAGAAGTGTTCCGTAATCGTTATAGTGAGGTATTAGAGCGATATGATTACGTAGTAGGGGATTGGGGCTATAACCAACTACGATTAAGAGGCTTTTTCAAAGAGAACAATCCACGCTCGAATAAGGAATCAACAATAGCTGGGTTTGAGGATTATATTAATGAGTACTGCAACTTTGGGTGCGCTTATTTTATCTTGGAAAAGGTAGGGCAAACCGACCGACCTGATGATCTAATCGATCCTCTTGCAGAGGAGACGGAGTCGTCGACGACGGAGTCCGCTGACCGTGTGGAAGAAGAAGGGGCAAAAGGGGGATACCCGGATAGTACCGAGCAACCCGTTCGTGGAGATCGTTATAACCGCGGTGGCGTTGAGGCGCGTCCAGGTAGGCCAAGCCGTCTCGCCAAAGGCGTTCATGATCGATCCGTAGAGAGCCGAGGCAATGGGGATCGTTCCGTTCAGGAACGAGATGGTGGACATGTGGCAAATGATCGAACAGGTCGCAATGATCGCAAAGGCAGCAGCGACCGGAATGCCAGTGCAGCGATAAGCAGCAATCGCATCAGTGAACGGCCGGAACGGATAGACCGGTCCGATCGTCGCCATAATCAGCGCCGTTCGGGTGCTGATGCTACGTTGCAGGAACGCCGCAATGATGGCAATCGTCGTCCACGTAAGCCGGGGAGCTTGAGCGGGGAAGCTTCTTCACAAGCTCAGGGACAAAGAGATAAAAGCAGCCAGCATCCACAACAGCGGCCGAAAACTCCGCCATTCAACAATCCATCTGCCGATTAAAGGCTGAAACCGTTAGATAAATCAATGTCTTGTACATAAATAGGCTGCTTTCTCATCGATCCGATCATCGAGGGGGAAGCAGCCTATTTTTTGCGATTAGATTCAACAATTTTATCTTTATTAAAAAATTCTTTCAACTTACCGGCTCTGGTCCAATAAATGCTTTCTGGACACGATTCCAGAACGGGTAGGGACGGTAACGGGCAAACTTAATTTTCTGCTCGGAAACGCTCACCCGGATGGATACCAGGTCACTGCGCTGTAAGCTTAAATGATCAAGTGACAAACCCATACATTTGTCCTTCTGAGGGTAGATGTCGCAATGATGGTGCTTTGGCAGAATAAGAGAAGAGCCTACAGTGCGAAACACCCTATTATTTATGGAGGCAATCTCTGTAATTTGAAAGCATTCAATAGAGGGATGAATAACAGCCCCACCAAGGCTTTTATTATAGGCGGTACTTCCAGATGGACTGGAGATGCATATTCCATCGCCACGGAACATTTCAAAGATGACGTTATTGACGTTTAGTTGAGCGACCATTGTCTCCTGTACGCCCTTGATCGTAAATTCGTTTAAGGCAAGCTTGGTTTCCGTACCTGTTGTTGAACAAATTTCAATTTCAAGCAAGGGGTATTGAACAATGCGCGAACCAATCTCCTCAGGTGGCTTGGCCATTATGCGGACCATTGTCTCAAGCTCTTCCGGTCTCCAATCAGCAAAAAAGCCAAGTCGTCCGGTATGCAGACCTACAAAAGCAATATGCTCCAATCGGTGCTTGTAACGATGAAAGGCTTCCAGCATCGTGCCATCACCGCCTATTGACAAAACCGTATCTGGCTCATTCTCGTCAAGCTGGAGATTGTAGTTTTTGGCCAATTTGATGAACCGCTGGTGCAGTTCAACGGATAACGGATCACCACGGTCAATGATAAAATATTTCAAAACGGTTCCTCCTCGATTCTTCGGAACAGAATCTAAATCAGTAAACAGGACGGTTCTAGTGTAAGAATGGTGTAGTTGGATCGACTAAGTTCATCATATCAAAAAAATGCTGTAAAATGAAACGTTTGTGGGTAAAGCAAAGCGCCACCCTAAAGGATGGCGCTTCGTTTGTTGAAGTCATTCATAGTGTTGGCTTTAAAGGACACTGGTGTAATTATGTGACATTTCGGAGTGGTGGTTAAATAACGGGTGGTACGGACGAACACGAACCGAGTAATGCTTGAGATGAGTCAAATGCGATGGGATTTGGGTGTGGAAGCGACTGAAGCCACCATCAATATCCTTTTCTGGTATAAGGGGTACATGAACAGGCTCCCAAATTCCTTCTTTGTTGTCAGCATAATAGACAATTTCTGCGGCAACATCCTTCATGGCAATCTGACCTAAATGAATATCAACCTTTACCTCTTTAAAACCAGTAGAAGCAGGAAGTGTTAAATCATCCCTGGCTATTGCTGAGCCTACCTCACCCCAATTTTTCAGGATGAATAACTTGAATTCCGCAAGGGTATGTGCCGCATGGTTACCATCAGCCTGAAATTTACGATAGCGACTCATGGTAGGAGCATAGAACTGATCTGTATAGTTCTGTACCATGCGATGGGTATTGTACTCAGGAGACAAAGTCTTGATCGAGCGCTTCATGACAGCAGTCCAAGGCTCGGGGTAAGTTTCTTGTCTGTAGTACAAGGGTATGATCTCCTGTTCCAGCTTGGTATATAAGGATTCAGCATTCTCATTCTCTTGTGTCTGCCAATCGGAATCTGGAGATGACTCAATGGACCAGCCATTGGTGCCATCATAGCCTTCCTCCCACCACCCATCGAGGACGCTGAAGTTTATTACACCATTCAATGCTGCTTTTTCGCCACTGGTGCCACTTGCTTCGAGGGGACGCAAGGGATTATTTAGCCAAACATCAACACCCTGTACCAGATATCGAGCCAGATTGATGTCGTAATTTTCAAGCATGACGATCTTTCCCTTAAACTCGTCGACTTGGGATACACGATAAATTTCACGAATTAAATCCTGACCCGGAATGTCAGCAGGATGGGCTTTGCCCGCGAACAAGATTTGCACCGGACGACCGGATTGATTCAGAATTCGGCTAAGACGGGGCAGGTCATGGAACAACAGATTCGCACGTTTGTATGTAGCGAAACGACGGGCGAATCCAATGGTCAACGCTTCTGGATTTAGCAATGTTTGAGCTTCAGCAATGCGCTCTGGACTATCTTTGGCACGTCTGCGTTGTTCCTCCAGGTTTTTCCTCGCGTGATCAATGAGCCTCGCCTTAAGCTTTTTGTGAATCTGCCATAACTCCTCACTTGGAATCGAATCGATGGCTTCCCAGGTCGTTCTTTCCGTTTGCCGCAAGGTCCAATCTTCACCTAAATATTGATCATAAAGCGCTATTATCTCCGCTGCAATCCAGCTTTCGGCATGAACGCCATTCGTAATGTGACCGATTGGCACATCAGCCAC
>JACMJI010000032.1 GCA_014380705.1 Gorillibacterium sp.
ACGTGCAACGAAGTTTATAAATACACAATAAGTACCAAATAACCTCGCTTAGCTCCTTCCGGCAACCTACCGGGAAGAGTTTGAGCGGGGTTCTGTGTTTCTTTTCCTATTACCAAAATCAAATAAACCAAGCATGAGTTCCGCTTATTGGACATACCTTGGTATCATTGGGGTGGCAGGGGGGGGGAGCCGTTTGCGTAAAATCGGACAAATTCTCCAGGTCGCATTTACCTATGTTGGTACAATCGTAGGAGCTGGCTTTGCATCAGGTCAGGAAATCCTTCAGTTTTTCACAAGATATGGCTGGATGGCTATACCAACGATATCCATCGCTGCTTTCCTGTTTATCTGGTTGGGCATTAAAATCATGCTGCTTGCCCATGATGCCAACTCCCAATCCTATGAGGATCTAAATCGCATGATTCTTGGTCACCATCTAGGTGGAATATTCAGCATGTTTATCCTTTTTGTATTACTCGGCATCTCCGCTGTTATGCTTGCTGGAGCGGGTTCATTGTTTCAGGAACAGCTTCACTTCCATTATCAGACGGGTATCCTTATTACCTTATTCATTAGTTTTTGGGTTCTACAGCGGGGGATTAAGGGAATCCTTGCTGTTAATACCGTAGTCGTGCCCTGCATGATGTTTTTTATCGGGGTTATTTTTATTTCAACGTTACCCTTGCCCACAGTCGGCAATTGGCTAACCCTAACGAATAGCTCAAATCTGATCCGAGTCGGCTTCTCCCCTATTCTCTATATAGCATTTAATTTAGCTATAGCACAGGCTGTGCTTGCCCCACTGGGGACGGCATTTCGAGACCGGAAGGTTCTGATTATGGGTGGAATTCTGGGTGGAGTAATTATCGGTGCCATGCTCATGGTCGCGCATATCGCATTATCTGCACGGATGCCAGATATTCAACAATTCGAAATCCCTATGGCTCAATTGTTAAATGGTCTTGCTCCGTATGTTCAGCTCCTATATACCTTAGTTATATTTGGAGAGATTTTTACAACCTTTGTAGCGAATACTTATGGGCTAACCTTGCAAATCCGTCAGAAAATAAGCATATCCAAAGGAGGATTAACCATCGGGTTATTAATCCTCTGCCTCCTTATTGCCCAACTTGGCTTTAGTTCACTTTTGTCCTTCCTCTATCCCTTGTTTGGGATGATCAGTATCTGCTGGATCGTTTTTTTGGTCTGTCGGAGCCGAGAGCAAATTTTGGGACAAACGAAGCGTTAGCATCAGACGCAAGTATACAAAGGAAAAGGTGAGCAGCACGAAAATCAACCCCGAAATGAGATAACAGGAATAATAGTTTGGATAGAGAGGCTTATCCCTCAGTGCCCCCATCAAATCGACGACAAGGAACAGGATGGCAAAGGCAAATGGAAAGAGTAGCAGGTAATCGAATACATTCCATCGTGACAGCAACACCTTCGCCTCCTCCCGTTTTCGGGGATCAAGCTGGCGACTCCGTCCATTCTGCCTCCACTTCCAGCTTCCGAAATACCAGAGCATAAAAACGGCAATCCCGATCAAGCATAAACCAGCAAATCCACCAAATAAAACGAGTGGCTTCAGCACAGCAATCCCTCTTTTCTAACTTAATTTTACAAAATCGAGACAGTCGTAGACTTACCAATCAAGGTTGCTAAGTATCGTTAACAGATAGAACACCAACAAGAAACAGATCAAGGGGTAAACAATGAGTCCAATCTGCAGGATGATTGCTGGCGGTTGCTTCGCTTCCATCCAGATTGTTCTTCGTAGAAAAGCTGCTGCTCCTTCGCCTCTACCACCGGATTCAAGGGCTGTTGAAGGTTTATTCTCCTTATCATGGGATAACCTTTTGTGATTGGCGGCCCCTTCTACTTTATTCATGGTATCAATCTTACCCGTTTTACGACCAATGCGGTAGGTGATTTCCCGCTCATGTCGTGGTTTTTTCGGCAGATTCTCGTTCATATTGTCCTCCCTAAAGCAGTTTTGGTCGTTTTGATTACATCGGATTTGCGGTTATAATGCAAGTAAGCATGTGGAACCTAGTTGACCAATATCAGTTAGAAAGGAGATCCATATGAAACAAGTAGCTCTCATCACTGGAAGCGGGCAGGGTATTGGACGTGCACTCGCGATAAGATTTGCCCAGGATGGTTATGCCGTTTCTCTATGTGATACAGATAAAGAAGCTGGACTTGAAGTCATTCGGCTGATTCGCGATTTCGGCGGAACGGCTATGTTCTTGTGTGTTGATGTTGCAGATGAAGAAGCCGTTCGTCGGTTCGTCTCTTTGACCGTTAAGGAGCTTGGGCGAATCGATCTGCTTGTAAACAATGCTGGAATTGGTAGAGGTGCACCATTCCTTGAACTAACCACGGAGAATTTCGATCGTGTCATTGCTGTAAATCTACGCGGAACCTTCCTATGCTCACGAGAATCAGCCAAAGTGATGAAAGCACAGGGAGGCGGCAGTATCATAAACATCGCATCTACACGAGCATTAATGTCAGAAGCAGATACGGAAGCTTATTCAGCTTCCAAGGGTGGAATTCTCGCTTTAACCCATGCGATGGCCGTTAGCCTGGGACCGAGTGGCATTCGTGTGAATGCGATTAGTCCAGGCTGGATTGAAACCAGTGATTGGCAGTTTTCCACACGCGCTTCCACTCCGAGCCACAGTGAACAGGATCTTGGACAGCACCCTGTAGGAAGAGTTGGCATTCCTGAAGACATAGCGGATATGTGCCTTTATCTGGCTTCGCCTCAGGCTGGCTTTATCACAGGACAGAACTTCGTCGTCGACGGCGGAATGACCGTTAAGATGATCTACGTATAGCAATTTTCTTCTGGATCCTCCAGGTCATCTTTTCGGTATGTCTCATAGACCTTCACCAGTTGCCGGATTACACGATTTAGTGAATAGGCTTTTTTAGCTTTTTCTCGACCCGTACGAGCAAGATTATAACGGTAGCTTGGGTCTGCAAACAGCTTTTCCAAAGCATGAGCTAACGCTTCTGCATCATCGACTGGAACAAGCAACCCATTGCTGCCATTCTCAATCTGTTCTGAAATCCCCCCTACATTCGTACCTACTACGGCAAGCAGACAAAGAGAGGCTTCCGCGAACACGTTGCCAAAAGCTTCAGCGCGGGATGGCAATACAAAGATGTCGAAGAATGGCATAAACTCCTCCGGATGCAACATATATCCGTAGAAGATGGTTTCCTCATAAATTTTTAAGTCCACAGCCATTTTCTCTAAATCCTGACGACTGGGACCGTCTCCGATCATATGAAGAACAAAGGGATGACCTTTTTGTTTGAGCAAAGAGCAGGCTTGCAGCAAGGTATCTAACCCTTTAGCTGGAACGAGTCGGCATACGCTTATAAGCTGAGGAACCTGGTTCTCATGAGGTACAGGGCGAAATCTCCGCTCGTCAAAGCCGTTTGTAATAATCCCAATACGATCAGAGTCCTGTACATATTCAGATAAATATTGCTTAAAGGCTACAGACACGGTGAGAATCTGGTTGGTTTTCTCCTCAAGCTCACGATAAATGGAGGTCAAGAAAGCTTGTTCGATACCATTTTCCGCAATACGTCCGTTCAGGAATAGCTCCCGCTCATAGCTGGAGTGAATCGTCACGATGATGGGTGTATCGGGAAACACCTCGCGCATGGCCAATGCAACAATGGGGTGATGAGCATGAATCAGATCAAAAGGCTCCTTCAGTCTCATGCGGGTCCACCAAATATAGTCCCTATAGGTTTGCATATATTTATCTACAGTAGGATTGCCAGCATATACCGTCCAATCAAAAGTTGAGAATGTTACGTTATCTGTACCTTTTCCACGAATTCGCTTGGGAAGGGAGAATAGCTCCATGTCCCAGCTGGCTTTTTTGGCAAATCGCTCCTGGATATAAGGTACCATAGATGATACACCACCGGGTTGATCCGGCGGAAAGAATAAAGCCTGCAGAATTCTCATCATTTTCCCCCATTCAACTTGCGTATGTATGCCTCTATTGTACCTTTTGTACAGGAAATGTGAAAAGAGAAAAATATATATAGCCAAAATTAGCTTTTGTGATATAGTGGTTAATAAATTTACACATGATAATAATGGCAATGAAGAGAAAGAGTACTGGTATCGTTTCTTATGCAGAGAGCCCCGGCAGCTGAAAAGGGGTAAAGAAACCACCCGGGAATATGGTCTCTGAGCCGCACATCGAGCCCTGATTAGGAGGTAGGTTGTGCCGGAAGCTTGCGCCCGTTATAGCGCTAGGGTATAACCGTTGATCGCGGCGTACCCGACAAGGTCAGCTCTGTGAGGAGCTGGTGAATATGGGTGGTAACACGCGGGTTTAACAACCCTCGTCCCTTTTAGGCGTTTTTGCCTATGGGGATGAGGGTTTTTTGCATGTCAAGAAAAGCACTCTTGGGCACTTGCGTTTGCTTCATTAAATTTCAAAGGGAGGACGAAGAATATGACAATCTTTATTGGAGGAGCCTGGCCTTATGCCAACGGCTCTCTGCACCTCGGACATGTAGCAAGTTTACTTCCTGGAGACATTCTGGCCCGTTATTATCGATTGACTGGAGAAGAGGTGCTGTTTGTATCTGGGAGTGATTGCCACGGAACTCCTATCTCTATCCGTGCGGAAAAGGAAGGAACCACTCCAGCCGAAGTAGCCGAACGCTACCATCAGGAATTCAAGGATTGCTTCGAACGTCTAGGCTTTTCTTACGACCTATATACACGGACCGATGATGCATTACACCATCGGATTGTACAGGATTTATTTCTAAAGCTGCTTTCAAAAGGACTGCTTGAACTGCGGCAGGTGGAACAAACGTATTGTCCTACCTGCAATAGATTCCTACCTGATCGTTATGTCGAAGGGCTGTGCCCCCGCTGTGGAGAACCATCTCGCGGTGATCAATGCGAGGCCTGCTCCACTGTTCTTGACCCGAGTGATTTACTTCATCGGACCTGCAAGCTTTGCGGCTCAGCTCCAGAGGGCAGGCTTACGGATCATTATTATCTCACCCTGTCCAAGCTTCAAGAGCAGCTTTCACTGTATGCGGCCCAAGCAACGGGCTGGCGAGACAATGCGGTAAACCTAACGCAACGTTACTTAAACGAAGGATTGCTCGATCGCGCGGCAACACGTGACTTACCGTGGGGCATTGATGTCCCGATTGAAGGCTTTACAGGCAAAAAAATATATGTTTGGATCGAAGCCGTCAGCGGTTATTACTCAGCAAGCCACAAATGGGCAGAGCTAACAGGCGGTGACTGGACACGTTTTTGGGGAGAGGATACCCTTTCCTATTATGTCCATGGCAAAGATAATGTCCCATTTCATTCGTTGATCCTCCCGGCCATTCTATTGGGAGTTGGACATCTTCACCTGCCTGATCGGATCATTTCTGGAGAATACTTAACTCTCGAAGGCAAGAAGATATCCACTAGCCGTAACTGGGCGGTTTGGGTGCCTGATGTTCTGGAGCGCTACCACCCGGATTCTCTCCGCTATTTCCTGACGGCGAACGCACCTGAGAAGCATGATGGGGACTTTAGCTGGCGTGAGTTTATCAACAGCCATAACGGTGAATTACTTGGTGCCTATGGCAATTTTGTTAACCGAAATCTAGCCTTTATTATCAAAAGCTTTGATGGGAAGGTCCCGGATGGAGTCATGGACCCCGCTATTCGTCAAGAATTAACCGCTCTA
>JACMJI010000408.1 GCA_014380705.1 Gorillibacterium sp.
GTTCCAACAGGGACTGCTCCTTCGCCCAGTGTTCGAGCAGGTATTGTAGCTGAGCCCAGTGTTCCAACAGGGACCGCTCCTTCGCCCAGTGTTCACCCTTCCACCGATAAAGCGGAGCTTTCCCCAGTATCGCTAAGTGGTGAGCCTGATCGTCGCTCTACGGACATTGATTATGTGCAGCTCAGCTTATTTACAACGGACGCGGACGCCAAGGACAATAACAGCTCGCGTAAGACGGATGTGAAGCTGCATCAGCTTGCAGATCGATTGAAAAATGCAGATTTGATTAATATGACACCGCTTGCGGCGATGAATTTTTTGTTTGACCTGAAGCAGAGGTTGTCCGATAAAGGGTGAAGGAGGGACTGACCGATGGGGATAATCAACATATTAGATGAACATATTGCCAATCAGATCGCAGCCGGTGAAGTGGTCGAGCGGCCATCCTCCGTTGTTAAAGAGCTGGTCGAGAATTCAATTGATGCCGGAAGCACACGGATCGACGTGACCATCGAGGAGGGCGGCCTGCATCTCATTCGAGTCGTGGATAACGGCTCGGGGATGGCTTCAGAGGATAGCCAAATCGCTTTTGCGAGACACGCCACGAGTAAAATAACGAATGGCAAGGATCTTTTTCAAATCCGCACCCTCGGTTTTCGGGGAGAGGCTTTGCCTAGTATTTCAGCCGTAGCTAAGGTTGAATGTGTCACCTCCGATCGTATGGATGGGCTGGGACGGCGGATTGTCATTGAAGGTGGAACCTTTATGGAGGCGGAGGAAACAGCTGCTCCTCGGGGGACGGACATCCGGGTGAAAGAACTATTTTATAATACGCCCGCTCGCTTGAAATATATGAAAACGATCCAGACAGAGCTTGGTCACATCTCGGATTATATGTATCGTTTGGCAATGGCCCATCCCGGGATCGCTTTTACCTTAAAGCATAATGGCCATAATCTATTGCAGACGCTGGGCAACGGGGATCTGCTGAATGTCATCGCCGCTGTTTATGGCACAGCAACCGCAAAGAGTATGATTGAAGTCACTTCAGAGGATTTGGATTACACGATTCGCGGGTATGTATCAAAGCCGGAAACAACACGTACGGGACGGGCTGCCCTATCTCTTGTCGTCAATGGAAGATATATTCGCAGTTATCCCGTTACGGCGGCCATTCTTAAGGCGTACCATACGCTGCTGCCCGTTAATCGTTATCCCATTGGTGTGCTTCACATTACGATGGAACCGTCATTACTCGATGTGAACGTCCATCCCTCAAAGCTTGAGGTTCGTTTCAGTAAAGAAACGGAACTAATGGCCTTGACGGAGCAAGCGATTAGGACCGCACTTGGGCGAGAGTCGCTGATCCCTAAGGGTGGGGTGAAGACGAATGTTGGCAAAAGTGCTGTTGTGCAGGAGCAAATGGCGCTGTACCGCCCTGGTATTGAGCTAGGAGCGCCTATCCCCGCAGCTCCACCCGATGAGAGCGATACCGCAAACGTTTCACAGCAGCAAGGGAGCGGATCCATAGTCCAACGCTCAAGAGAATCCCAACCATTGTATGCGGGCGGCAGCATGGCTTCCAGCAGCTCACACTCGGTAAGCGGCGGCAGCAAGGTTTCCAACAGCTCGTATCCGAATAGCGGCAACAGCGAGCGCCGGAATACCGCAGGCGGAGGTCCAGCCCTAACTGCAGAGCAGCTCTCCCGACTGATTGCTCATCCAGATGCGGATGCACCGGTAGCTCCTGTATTCCCCAAGCTGGACCCGATTGGGCAGTTGCATGGAACTTATCTCATCGCACAAAGTGACGAAGGCATGTACATGATTGATCAGCATGCAGCGCATGAACGGATTAACTACGAGCACTATCGGGAAAAGTTCGGTACACCCGTTGATGCAAGTCAGGAGTTGCTGATTCCAATAACGTTAGAGTTCACTACTGCGGAAGCCGCGGCATTGTCCACACGTCTGCATCTATTGGAGCTGGCAGGTGTTTATCTGGAGCCTTTTGGCGGCACATCCTTTCTTGTTCGGGCTTACCCGCATTGGTTGCCAAAGGATGAGGAGAAGGACATTGTTCAAGAAATGATTGAGTGGGTACTGACAGAGCGAAAAGCAGTGGATATCGGACGTTTGCGTGATGCTGCGGCTGCAATGTGCTCTTGTAAAGCTTCCATTAAAGCTAACCACTACATCACACTAGCCGAGATGGAGGCGTTGCTAGACCGCCTTTCCAGATGCCAAAACCCTTATACCTGTCCGCACGGACGTCCGATTCTCGTCAGCTTTACGAAATACGAGCTGGAGAAAATGTTCAAGCGTGTCATGTAATCATTAATCTCTTCATTTGGAATTTTAATTAAAAAGTTGTACTATCGAAGTGTAAATAATATCAGGTGATATGCGTTGAAACCTATCGGAAAGTCTCTTTCTGTGATATCTTTAAAGCTATTGCTCCCATAATGTTCTATTAAGATCCATAAAATACTGAAAGAGGTGCGTAAGTTGAACCTTCCGACATTACAATTCGGACATATTAAAGCAAAACTTCCTATTATTCAAGGAGGTATGGGCGTCGGTATTTCTCTAAGCAGCCTTGCTGCAGCCGTTGCCAGCGCTGGTGGAATTGGTACAATTTCCGGTACAGGCATTACCACAGAGGAACTAAGAATGCATATACGCAAAACGAGGGAACTGTCCAAAGGGATCGGTCATATCGGAGTAAACGTATTATTTGCAGTAAAGGATTTTGCTGAGAAGATGAAAGCTGCTTTGGAAGAAAAGGTGGATTTCATTATTTCCGGTGCTGGAATTTCTCGTGACATTTATGCATGGGGAAAAGAGCACGGTATCCCCGTATTAACCATAGTTTCATCCTCCAAATTAGCTAGAATTTCTCAAAAGCTAGGTGCCGCTGCCGTTGTCGTGGAAGGCTTTGAAGCTGGAGGTCATCTGGGAACAGACCGACCCATGTTCGATATCCTTCCAGAAGTGGTAGAGGCCGTCACGATTCCGGTAATCGCTGCAGGTGGTATTCTTACGGGTGAAGATATTGCCAAGGCGATCCGGTTAGGCGCCTCCGGTGTTCAGATGGGTACCCGCTTCGTGGCAAGCCATGAATGTGATGCTGCTTTATCCTTTAAACAGAAATATGTGGATGCCCAAGAAGGTGATACGGTCTTGATTAAATCCACAGTAGGATTGCTCGGAAGAGCGATTCGCAATGAATTTACAGACCTGATTAGCGATGATGCCAAAGTAAAAATCGCCAAATGTCATGATTGTTTGAAGGTTTGTTCGCATCGTTTTTGTACCATGGAATCGTTACTTACCTCGCTGCGGGGGGATGTGCGAAACGGTTTGGTTTTTGCAGGCTCCAGAGTTCACGAGATTAAAGAGATATTATCGGTGCAGCAGATTTTCGATAATCTTGTGAGGGAGTACCACGTAGCAACATCATAAGTTCAATTGAATTTAAACAAAACCATTCCAATTAGTCTCATCGCTTTAGAAAAGACCTCTTATCTGCGCGGGAAATTGAACAGCCTTTTGTTCTGATCACAGAACGAAGGTTGTTTTTTGTTTTTTTCTTATAAGAATCAACGACTAAGAATCAACGACGGCTAGGATCATACAAGTGGATTCCGCATCGGTAAATGCACGGCACCAAAGGGCACCGACAAGCGTTTATCCTAGACATTAAAAAATTTATAAGTTTTTGGGTTACCCTTTTATAATTTTACCGCGTTAGCAAGAAATCTGTATGATTATTCGACCAGAATCGTCCACTTTACCGTGTTAGCGAGAAATCTGTATGATTATTCGACCAGAATTCCCCTCCCCTAA
>JACMJI010000409.1 GCA_014380705.1 Gorillibacterium sp.
AAGTGGAGGATTTGTGTGTTGAGCGTAGAGTTTACGTGGCGCCTTTGAATATGGCATTCTTTCCTTCGTCTAATCAGAGGATGTCATTTCAAGAGTGCCCGAAGCCGACATACAAATCTGCAACGTCCTTGGTTTTTGGGCAGCCTGAGAAATCCATTTCTGATGTCATATAAAAGACTTTCAACCCACCATCTGGCGGTGTTGAAAGTCTTTTTATTCATATACTGGTGGTTACCTTTCAACACGAATCTATATTCGATGATCCGTTAGCTCTCTTGCCGCTGCTTCCCTGAAACAGTCTGTGTTTCAAGCTTCCCTGGCCAGAAGGCATGCTTGCCCAGGAGCACCGTGATAGCAGGAACGAGGAACGGACGAACGAGAAAAGTATCCAAGAGCACACCAATCGCTGTTATTAATCCAAAATGTACAAGAACCTGGATCGGCAAGGTGGTTAACACTGCGAACGTCCCTGCGAGGATTATCCCTGCGGAAGTGATAACAGCCCCCGTTCGAGTTACCCCTTGACTAACCGCATCCTTGAAGGGTAGCCCCTCTTTAACTTTTTTCCAGATACTTGAGATCATGAAAATATTATAGTCCTCACCTAGTGCTACAAGAAAAACGAAGGAGTAGAGCGGGATAGCTCCCGAGATTGACTCGACACCAAACCCGTAATGCAGAATAAGCCATCCCAGCCCGAGAGCCGAGAAGAATGACAATACCACCGTCAGCACCAGATAGGCCATGGCCACAAGCGAGCGTAGGTACGCAAGTAAGAGTAGAGCGATCAAACCAATAACGACGGGAATGATCGTCAACGTGTCCTGCTTTGACACTTCCCTTGTGTCGTATTGATCTGAGGTTTGCCCGCCAACCCACACCTTATGCTCCGGTGATTCAATGCCAGCCTTAGTCAATGCATCAATTGCCGCCTGGCGAATGATAGGAATGGTGTTAACCGCTTCATTCGAATAAGGATTTATCTTAAGCTTTAGTTCATAGGCTTGAATATCCCCGTTTACCTTCCCTTTCACAGGCTGTGATAATTCTCCCGTAAATGGCAGCGTAGATAGAGCTTCACTAACATGATGTGTTTTACCCTTCGTATCCACCATGACCTGAATGGGTGCTAAACTCCCAGGTTCAAATTTATCTGCAAGTAACGTAAAGCCTTCTCGGGATGGTATATCCTTAGGGAACGAGGATAACAAGTCATAAGTAACCTTGACTCCTGATGAACCAACCGCTAACCCGGCTAGCAAGAAGAACGTGAGCAAAGCAACCGTCCAAGGTCGACGAGTTACCACATCGCCGTTCCATCTACCGTAACGTTCAGTTGGCTTGGCAATGGGTGGTTTCTTTCCTTTACGTTCTGCTCTTTCCAATATCATCTTAGGTGTTCTTGGCACAAAGGGGAAGAAGGAAACCCTGCCGAGAATGGCCAAAAGCGCTGGAACTAGCGTAAGGCTGGCAACCCCCATAATGAGGATAGCAAGACTAAAAGGAATGGCAAAGCGATGATACGATCCATATTCAGCTAAAAGTAGAGCGAGCAAGGCAAGAACGACGGTAATTCCGCTCATAGCGATTGCACCCGCCGAATCTTCTATAGAGCGCTTCAAGGCTACCCCGCGATCACTCTCTTCAGTTAGCAATTTGCGGTATCTAGCAATCAGGAACAGACAATAATCCGTACCTGCACCAAATAGCAGGACCGTCATAATGGAAATCGCTTGTGAATCTACGGTGATCCACCCTCGACTCGCAATGAAGCCGAGAATGGGGCTGACCACACCATAGGCAAAACCAACCGCCACTAACGGAATCAAGGCCAAAACAGGAGAACGGTAGATGAGCAATAGTAGAACTAAAACAAGCAGTACTGTACCGAGCAGAAGCGCAACATCCGCATTCTTAAATAAGTCAGCCGCATCAATGGCTATACCCGCTGGCCCAGTAACGCGTGCACTTAGCATACTTGTATCCTTGATTTTAACATCATAGGGATTACTTCCAAACAGCGTTGTTGTAACCTGCTTCAATTTCTCCACATTCGTTTGGAGCCAGTCCTCTTCCGTACCATTATGGAACAATACAGGCATAACAAGTGTACTTTGGTCCTCGGATAGACTGCTTAGCAACGCAGGCAAAGGCAGCTGGAAATAGGGTGGAACAAATGCTTGATTAGGTAGAGGGGTTGTGGTCAGGGTCTCCGTCAGCTTGCGGATATTATTCAAACTTTGTTCACTAAGCCCGCCTTCCTGGTGCCAAACGACAAGGGCAGGAATCCCCTCTTGTCCTGGGAATTCACGGGCTGCCAGCTCCTGAGCTTGAACCGAAGGTCGATTTGCACCAAGATTAGCGGCTCCATTGTTCTCCTCATCCCCGACAGCAGGCAGTAACATCGTTAGGCACGCTGTTAAGGCTATCCAAACCAACAGGGTGATCCACTTGGACTTAGGGCCTGCCACTACTTTAACGATCCAATCTAACCACGTTGAACGCATTCTTTTCGCCTCCTAATAGGGTGGATTCCTTCCATGAACGCCATACTTTAGCTTCTTATACCTATGTGTAAGAGCAGGATCGAGAGAACCTCATGTGGTGAACCTTAAGGTTTCTTGCTTTTGCAGGAAAGGCCGTTCCAGAGTTGCTGTAAAGTACTCTGCGGTTCCTCCTGCCGGTGGATAATAAACGAGTAGCAGCGTATCACGCTCCAAATCAATCACACCCTCCTGCTCATAGCGGGCAAGGTCAAAGGGAAGCATCTCCACAACCCCGTGCTTGTGCAATTCTCGTTCGGTGAGCTTGTGTTCAGTTAAGGAATGAAGCCCCGGTTCGGCTCTGCTTATAAAATGATCTGGGTATTCCGCAGCGTATCGCACCAAATCAGAATGCTCGGATTTACTCAGTGAGAAATCCCACCAAATCTTGCGTGGCTTATACTTGTGATTAAGAAAATAATCCAACTTAAGTAGTCCCTCGACCACATGAAAGTTAGGCATATGGCGATTAATCAAGAAAGTGTGGAGACGACTGAATAAGTCCTCTAGCTGATACCCTGTCTTTGCCCAGCCTTGGCTTTCCGTATAATCACCCAGCTCTTGAAAAAAATCAAAGGGGGTAGCAAATTCTCTGGCGATTAAGTAATCAACGGTCCGGTCCGTGCGATGGTCGTTCCAATATTTTTCCAGCATATCTTCAAGACGCTTTATCCGAACAATGTCTGCGAATGGCAGTATAGGATTACCAAGGATTTCATAAGGGGCATTCTCCATGTAGATATACCCGTATTTCCCCGCATCCCGGCGCATTCCCGTGCCCCTGAGCATTTTGAGAAAGCCCAATTGAAGCTCTTCCGGCCTCATGTCAAAAACATCGTTGAATGTCTTGCGAAAGGATTCATAATCCTCTTCGGGCAAGCCTGCGATCAGATCCAGATGCAGATCGATTCTACCTGTGGCCTTTACAGCATTGACGGTCCGACTCAACTTGGCAAAATTCTGCTTCCGTTTCACCAATTCATTCGTTCGCTCATTGGTCGACTGAATGCCGATCTCAAATCGAAAGATACCTGATGGAGCATACTCAGCCAGAAAGTCAAGCACCTCTGGCCGCATGATATCCGCCGTTATCTCAAATTGAAAGATGCAGCCACCATGATTTTCAATAAGAAAAGCAAACATCTCTAAGGCATATTCCCGCTTGATGTTGAAGGTCCGGTCTACAAATTTAATCTGTTTGGCCCCAGCCGCAACGAGGTACAGAATATCTGCTTTGGTTCGCTCAATGTCAAAATAACGAACACCTGTCTCGATGCTAGACAAACAAAACTGACAATGAAATGGACAACCTCGGCTCGTCTCAAAATAAACAATACGACTGCTCAGTTCCTTCGCATCCTCTAGAAACCGATATGGCGTAGGAATATCATCGAGGTTAATTTTAAGGGCAGGCGGGTTTAAACAAACAAGCTCCTCTTGACTCGTCAGATCATCCGCAGATCCTTTTCGGTAAGCGAGACCATCAACCCGCTCAAACTGCTTCGCCCCATCCAGTTCGCGGAGCAATTGAAGGAAGGGTCCTTCCCCTTCTCCCATGATGACAAAATCAAGCTCCGGCACGCGCTTTAGCCAATAATCCGCATCATAAGACACCTCGGGCCCGCCAAACACAACGATCAGCTCGGGATTGATTTTCTTGAGCATCTTGGCAATTTGAATCGTTTCTTCCGTATTCCAGATATAACAGGAGAACCCGAGAACATCCGGTTTTCTTCCATAAAGATCGGTTACGACATTGAGTAATGGGTCCTTGATCGTATATTCAACAATCTTCACCGGAAACTCTTCCGCACAATACGCTTTAAGCAGACGTAAAGCCAGGTTGGTGTGGATGTATTTGGCGTTTAGGGTGGCTAACACAATATTCATAGTTGATCCTCTCTACTTTAACTGCTGTCTATTCCTATTGTAACAAAAGAAAGTCTCTTTCGAAAATGCACCATGGATTGCCGGGGAATCCTACCTTGAAAATACTTATTCATCTCAAAAGAAGAGGATTAATTCCATTAAAAACAGCCTTCCTATGTAGAGGAAGGCTGTTGTCTAAATGCTAGAACCGATTATTCGTATTATTGCGGGTCAATCTTTGTCTTAAATTTCTGTTCACCATTAATAAATTCCAAGATAACGGCAGATTTCACTGGGTCATGGTTTTCATTGAAGGTAATCGTTCCGGTTGCTAATTTTAAATCCTTTGTTGCAGCGATAGCTTCACGCAGCTTCTCAGGATCTGTAGAGCCAGCACGTGTGAGTGCATCAGCCAAAAGGTTCACGGAATCAAAACCAAGTGCAGCAAGAGCATCCGGTGTTACATCTTTATTTGCAGCTTTATAGCTTTTAACAAAGTTCACAATGGCTTCAGATTGATCATCTGGTGCATAGTGATTGGAGATAAACGTGTTAGCTAGTGCTTCCTTACCCGCAATTTCAACCAGCTTAGGGGAGTCCCATCCATCTCCACCTAGGATTGGAATCATAATGCCTAGTTCACGAGCTTGTTTGACAATCTTGCCCGCTTCTTCATAGTAGCCTGGGACATAAATGACATCTGGGTTTTGAGACTTAATCCGTGTAAGGACAGCTTTGAAATCTGTATCTTTTTCTTGGAAGGATTCTTCACCAACAATCGTACCGCCTGATGCGATGAAGGTTTCCTTAAAGAATTTTTGCAAGCCCTTAGAGTAATCGCTCGATGCATTAACATAAATGACCGCTTTCTTTGCCTTCAAATCATTGAATGCAAAGTTGGCCATAACCTGACCTTGGAAGGGATCAATAAAGCAAGCACGGAAAACCCAGTCGTAGACTTTACCTGACTTCTCATCAACCGTTACTTTCGGATTGGTTGCGGTTGGTGCAATCAGTGGGATTTTCTTTTCCATTGCTACAGGGACAGCACCCATCGTATTGGTTGTGGTTACGGGTCCAATCAGAGCAACAGCACCATCGGCGATCAGCTTCTGAGCGACCCGAGTGGCCTCTTCTGCTTTTGAAGCGTTGTCCATCTCGATAATCTCCAGCTTGCGACCTCCCAAAACACCACCTGCTGCGTTAATCTGTTCAACAGCCAGTTTAGCGCCATTAAGAGCTGAATTACCGAAGGAAGCCTGCCCACCACTCATTTCAAAATTAGCACCGATTTTAAT
>JACMJI010000410.1 GCA_014380705.1 Gorillibacterium sp.
CCAAAAAACCCAATGTGCCTCCGGAGCTTTGTAATTCTTTGCACCCAATCTTGTTCAAAGTCGCCGATAAAAATAAAGTCAAAGTCACTATCTTCGTTGTGATCTCCTCTGGCTCTTGATCCAAATAAAATAGCTTTATGCAGAGAATCCCCGAGTAACTCTTGTGCCTTAGCCAAGACGAACTCAGAAACCTCCCTGTTCTCTTTAGTAAGTACATTTATCACAGAAATCACTCCTTTCACTTATCAGCATCCGTATCAAGATCGATCCCAAAAATACTAGACATATCGCCATCCGCAATCACGCGACGACTTTTCACCTTAGATTTCTCTAGTAAGGATTGGGATTGTTGCTTGGTTGTCTCTGTGATCAGATCCGTGATATTGACATTTCTGAGTTCAAAAAATAATCCCGGATTATCATCGAGTCTGGCTCCAACACCAAAAAGCACCGCAGCCACGTGCTTGCACATTTTGGCCGAATCGGGGCAACTACACTTCAAGACGATTTCCTTAGGTGCTGGGAAAAGCCCTATTCCTTTAAGCTTGAACAAATCTGCTAGTGCTTTAGGGAATTTACCTTCAATTAGTTCCTGTAGTGAATTCATTTTGCCGGTACAATCCTTGATGATTGCCGCCCACACCTCTTTGGATATTGGTTGAATCAGCAGCTCAACTTTATACGGCTTAGTCTCGCTACCTTGAACAAGCGCCTGAACTTGTCCTTGGGTCAACTGAAGATCAAGCACCGCACCATGACGGACGTAGCTGCGTCCCCGATCGATTCGATTGGCATAGTCTGAATAGCTTACCAGATTATCGTTCCAGGCTTTGCCCCACCATGTTCTCACCAGTTTAGTACCTGTTAGTGTGATTGGAGCGATATTTGGGTTCTTTTTCCGCAGCTTCTCGATGGTCTTTAGTGCTCGCAATTTCTTCTCCGCTACAGATACATATTCTGGGTATTCGCTATAGAATGACATGTTTAATCCTCCTAACTAATCTCTGGCTTCTAAATCCCTCGTGGTATCCTTTATCTCCACACGGCTGATTCGATGTTCCTCCATTGCCTTGACTATGAAGGTAAGCTCGCCATAGTGCTCGACTTTACCTTGGACAATCTGCGGGAACTTCTCAAACAGCCAGCCGCTGATCGTCCCCGCTTCTTCACCCTCCAGTTCAACATGCAGTAAGTTGTTTATATGGGTGAGGGATAGCTTACCATCTACGATGAAATGATTTTTTGAAATCTTCTCCATATCCGGTTCTTCCTCAGCATCGAACTCATCGCGGATTTCACCGATGATCTCTTCAATGATGTCCTCAAGTGTCACGATACCGGAAGTGCCACCGAATTCATCGACAAGATGCGCTAGATGCACATGCTCACGACGCATGCGGCTCAACAGATCCTTAACTGGAATGGTCTCAGTAACCGTTAGGATAGGATTGATGATTGTTGTAAAATCTAGCTCTGGATTATCGTCGTACAACAGGAAAAACTCTTTGGTATTAATCATTCCAATGACGTGATCTTTGCTGTGCGAGACGACGGGAAAACGGGTATATTTTTCTTCCTTGATGACAGCGAGATTTTCCTGAAGCGTGCTCGCTGTGTAGAGGCATACCATATCCATTCGTGGAATCATGATCTCACGAGCAAGCAGGTTGTCAAAGGTGAATATCCGGTTAACGTAGCCAAACTCCTCTTGATTGATCTTGCCACTGTGGTAGCTTTCCGAAAGAATGATTCGCAGTTCTTCCTCGGAGTGGGCTTCTTCATTCTCCGATGCCGGCTTAATCCCGAACAGACGGACGATCCCATTAGCGGAGCCATTCAGGAGCCAAATAAAGGGATACATGATTTTATTGAATATGATAATAACTGGGCAGAACAGGACACATATTTGTTCGGTCTTGCGTATGGCTAACGTCTTGGGAGCGAGTTCACCGACAACAACATGCAGGAAGGTTACGATAACGAAGGCGATAACAAAAGCCAGCAACGAACCAACCGAGTGCGAGATCTGGAAGCTCTCGAATACAGGCTCGAGGAGCTTTTCTACAGTAGGTTCACCCAGCCACCCCAAACCTAGTGCCGTGATCGTGATCCCGAGCTGACAGGCGGATAAGTATCCATCGAGATTGTTCACTACCTTTTGCACGGCAAGCGAGTTCCGGCGTCCCTCTAGCACAAGCTGGTTGGCCCTGCTTGGGCGGAGCTTGACGACTGCGAACTCGGTTGCAACGAAGAAGGCGGTAGCAGCGATCAGCAGAAAAAATACGATTAAACTAACAGTTAATCCCAAGATAGATGCCTCCTAATTAAATTAAGCCTCTCAGCATTCGCCGGGGCAGATGGGACAAGTTTCCTCGTTCCACCAAATTTGACTTCCTCCTATTTACGTAGGGGAATTTTTCAATTCATTTTATCGGTAGAAATCACTGTCCCATTCATTTTCCCCTTTTACCATCATCTAATTCCGAGAGGCTATGAGAATGAACTTATGATTTCCTAAATGGATTGTTAGCTTACTCCTTTCTTAGCATAAAAAAAGCCCAATCACGGGGCTCCTTGTCGAAAAAGCACAAAAGGAGCCCTTGGTGACAGGCTCCTCCGAATTTAGTACATATGCATTTGGATTTATTTCATTATGGTTTGAAACAAAGATTTGAGATTTAAGCTTATGCTAATATTTAATCGATGTCAATGAACAAGATGAGCAATCTTGACAACCTACTTTCCCCGATGGTATTATTTAACGAGGGAAAAGATATGTAATGTTGAGCCCCTTGGCGAGCGGCAAGCTTCTTTAGAGTCATTCTCAGCGCCCTATCTACATAATATCAAGCACCCCATACCGGGGTGCTTTGTTGCATCTATAAGAAACTCACATTTGAAAAGGAGAATTAACGATGAAACGTTATAAAATACTAGTGGGCGAACTGATCGCGGCCAAACTAGAAAATGTCGATGCTAGCACAATTGTTGACCTGCTGGAGTATCCGCCGAGTCTAGAGATGGGCGACTTGTCGCTCCCTTGTTTCACCTTTAGTAAGACAATGCGCAAGGCACCTCAAGCGATTGCTGATATCCTGAAGGCTGAGCTTAAGCATGATGCCATTGATAGTATTGATTCGGTAGCGGGATACCTTAATTTTCACTTGAATAAGGAACTTCTTGCTACAGAAATCATTCAAGATGTTCTTTCCACAGGGGAAGCTTATGGCTCGCGTGACATCGGACAAGGGAAGAATATCGTAATTGACTATTCATCGCCGAATATTGCCAAACCTTTTCATATTGGACATCTTCGTTCGACGGTAATCGGTAACTCGTTGAAGCAAATTTTTAATTTCCTAGGTTACAATGTAATTGGTGTAAATCATTTGGGTGATTGGGGAACACAGTTCGGCAAGCTGATCGTTGCCTATCAAAGATGGGGCGATGCTGCAATCGTTGAAGAGGCAGGGATTGATGAACTGCTGCGCTTGTACGTTAAATTTCATGAGCAAGCAGAGATCGAGCCTAACCTTGATGAAGAAGCGCGCGCCTGGTTTGTCAAGATCGAGCAAGGGGATGAAGAAGCAACCCGCTTGTGGAAATGGTTTGTCGAGATCAGCCTGGCTGAATTCAGCAAGATCTATGAACTTCTGGGTGTGAGCTTTGAATCCATGGCAGGAGAAAGCTTCTATTATGATAAGATGGCTGCTGTTATTGCTGAACTAAAAGAAAAGAACCTGCTGGAGGAAGACGACGGTGCTATGCTCGTCCGCCTCGATGCTTACAATATGTCACCGGCGCTGATGCTCAAAAAAGATGGCAGCTCTTTATACCACACGCGTGATGTGGCAGCGGCCTTATACCG
>JACMJI010000411.1 GCA_014380705.1 Gorillibacterium sp.
AGTCTCTTTGAATATTCGTCCAAAATGACTGGAGTTGATATAACCAATTTGTAAGGCGATGTCACCGACCTTATTTGGTGTATTCTGCAAAAGCTCTTTGGCTTGTGATATTCGGAGGGTCGTAATATACTCCCAAAATGTTACATCCAAACTTTCTTTAAAAAGACTACAGAAGTAAAACTTATTAATATTCAAATATTCGGATGCTTTTTGCAAAGATATATCGGATGAATAATATTGTTTGCAGAAATCAATCGCTTTTGAAATTAAAATATTTTGTTGATCGTTTGTTTTTTCTAAGCTGCCTAAGGCGGCTTTTTTTTCATTTTCGTATACGAAATCCTGGATAGCATTATCATAGGCTTCAGAAAGATGCTGCAGCGCATATTCCTGGTGGCTAGAGCCAACCAATAAAGGTTCGTGTAGATATTTGGAAATGATTTGAATACATCCTTGTTTTAAACTAATTTCTATTTCTTGGTTGGGAATCCCCTGCATGGGATGATTAAATGCAAGGACAATTTCATTAAATTTACGAAAAAAGCCAATAACGTAATAATTATTTTCCAAGAGAAAATTGTTGATTTCCTCGACAATGCTAATCTTCACTACTTCTTCTATTTCTTTATTGCTGGAATTGGCTGGGTCAACTTGAAATACATTAACATAGCAACTATCCCATTTATTTCCAAATAATTCTAAGAACTCCAAGATTCCAGTCATTCGCTACTATGCGGATACTGGAATTTTGAATTTCTAGATATATGAAAGCGGTTACATTTAATGAGTAGATCCCATATTATCTTTCGGCAAAGTCTCTGCGTAAACTTAGCGGGCATACTCCATTTTTACTGAGGAAATCGTTGTTATTTACTACATTTCTTTATAATTTGTGCTAGGCACTCTCCCAACCTTTCAGTAGACTTGTAAAAGAACCTTTAAGGAAGGGATGTTTGCTGCATGATAGAAAAAGAAGCAGTTTATAGGAATCCCCAATTGCTGGCGGAGCAGCGTGCGGAGGATTTGCTGGGACGGATGACATTGGAGGAAAAAGTGCGCCAACTACAATGCATGTATATCCAGGAAGTCATCGAGGATGTGGCAGAGATTGGAGCAGACGGGCTTGGAGGCTTCGCTTTTGAGCGGGTAATGATGCCCTACGATTTAGCAGAAGAAGCAGAGCGGGTCAACCGCGTTCAACGCTACTGCGTGGAAGAGACGCGTCTCGGCATTCCCGCGCTCATTCATGCGGAAGCACTTCATGGCTTGTGCCTGCAAAAGGGAACTAGCTTTCCCCAGGCCATCGGACTGGCGGCTTCCTGGGACATTCCAACCATGGAGAGCGTAAGCTCAGCCATTGCGGAGGAGACGCGGGCAAGGGGCGTCCGGCAGGTGCTTTCTCCCACGGTGGATGTCTCCCGCGACATTCGCTGGGGGCGCATAGAAGAAACATATGGAGAGGATCCTTACCTCGTATCCCGGATGGCGGTTGCTTTCTGCAGGAGTTTTGAGGAGCAGGGGGTAGTCACCACTCCGAAGCATTTTGTAGCCAACAGTGGAGATGGCGGTCGGGACAGCCACCCGATCTATTATTCCGAGAGACTGCTGCGGAAAGTTTACTTCAAGCCTTATGAAGCTTGCATCAAGGAGGCGGGCTCCCAATCCATCATGGCCTCGTACAATGCGGTTGACGGGAGGCCCAGCGGGTTGAACCGTTGGCTGTTGACAGACATCCTCCGGGAAGAATGGGGGTTTAAAGGAATCGTTGTGACCGACTACGGTCTGATCGGCAAGGCGATGGACAACCATCGGGTTGCCACGGATCTGCGGGATGCCTCCGTCCAATCCGTGCGGGCGGGAATGGACCGGGAGATTCCTTCTTTCAATGAACGGAGCGGCTTTGGCGAGCTGGTCAGCGCCTTGAGGGAAGGGCTTCTGGAAGAAGAAGTCCTCGATCTGGCGGTGCGGCGTGTGCTAGAGGTCAAGTTTCGGATCGGCTTGTTTGAACAGCCTTATGCGGATGTGGCACGTACAGTCGGGATCACCAACAACCAAGATCACCGCCAGACCGCACTGGAGGCGGCCCGGAAATCGATTGTTCTGCTGAAGAACGAAAGTCAGGTACTCCCCCTTTCCATCAAGTTGAACAAAATTGCCGTATTGGGTTCCATTGCCCAGAAACCAAGGATGGGCGGGTACAGCAGCTGGGGAATGGAGACGGTCTCTATTCTTGAAGGACTGCAGGATAAATGTCCACAAGGGACGGAAATCCGGTTTATCGATACTAAAAGTCTCGGAGACACCAGCGATTTGATCCTAGCGCCTATTCCCTCCGCTTATCTGGAGTGTCTAGATAACGGGAACCTGGTGCCGGGGCTGCTGGGTGAATACCGGAACAACAAGCATCTTTCTTTTCAGCCTCAAGTTGTTCAAAGTGATGCTGTCGTTGACTTCGACTGGGGAAGCACCCGGCCAGTGGACCATCCCGAATATTCGGACGGCAGGCCGTTTTCGGTCAACTGGCAGGGTTGGCTGACTCCTCCAGCGAGCGGGCTTTATAGGCTGGGGTTGACGGCCAACGGAAGCGTCCGGCTCTATGTGGACGGAGAATTGGCCATCGACCGCTGGGATGATCCGATTCAGGAGACGGAAATGGTATCGCTGGACATGGAAGCGGGCAAGCGAGTTGCCTTGCAGGTGATGTACGGGACATCCGGCGGCACTGCCCGTATTTCCCTAGGGTGGGATATCGGGGAAGAGAAGGATGAGGGCACCGACAATCTCAAAAAGGAATTGGAAGGCGCCGACTTGGCCCTTATCGTGGCTGGTATTGTGGAAGGGGAAGGAAAGGACCGGGCCAGACTGGAGCTGCCTCCATCCATGGAACGGTTAATCCGGAGTACCGCTCAGACAGGAATACCCACGGTTGTCGTCATCAGTGCGGGCAGCGCCGTAACGATGTCAAGCTGGCTGAAAAGTGTGCAAGGGCTGGTATATGTTTGGTATCCCGGTCAGGAAGGGGGATATGCAATTGCAGACGTGCTGTTGGGTCATTTCAATCCAGCAGGACGACTGCCCGTTACCTTCCCGCAGGATGTAGCTCAAGCCCCGCTGTATTACAACCGCGAACCTTCCGGGCGTTCGGACGGCTATGTCGATATGAGCGAAAAGCCTCTGTTTCCGTTCGGCTTTGGCCTCAGCTACACCACGTTTGCCTATGGAGAGGTGAAGCTGTCCGCTGATGTGATCGGCCGGGTGGAGAGCATTCAGGTTTCGGTAGATATCACCAACACCGGCAGCCGTGACGGGGAAGAAGTGGTGCAGCTGTACCTCTGCGACCTCATCTCCAGCTATGCCTCCCCCGAGAAGGAGCTGAAAGGATTTGTCCGCGTGTTTATTCCTGCGGGGCAGACCCGGGAAGTAACGTTTACCCTGACTCCCGCCGAACTGGCCATGCTGGACCGGAATATGCAGTGGGTGGTGGAACCGGGTGAATTTGAAGTGATGATCGGCTCAGCTAGCGACGACATCCGTTCGCGGTGCCGGTTTCGGGTCGTTTGATGCCGCGGCGTTAGTCGGATCAGGTTTCAAATATAGGATAGAATCCACAAAATGCTCCTTTCCGCTTGTCGGAGGGGAGTGTTTTTTTGAAATCAAACGAATTTCTCCATAGTGAAGCGAAACTCGATAGGCCGGAAACTCTCTCTTTCTTATACTTCGAGAGTATTGCCAATAAGGAAGACGGCTCGGATGCCTGCCGGGAATTTAACAAAGCTTTATTCAGGGTTCCATGGTTTACAAAATGCTAAAATGCTTACAATCTGCCAATCACCATTCATTCCCATTTATAAAACCTTTGCTTTTTACTATTGTTGGCAATATAGAGCATCTGTAAGATAAGTGTTTGAAAGGGGTTACAACTGTTGTCTGAGAGGGGGAATATTAGCTGACTTGCAGGGACAGGTGAAGGTTCAAAAGCTACTCATTAAACAAAAGGAGCTGGGAAAATGGGCTGTATTTTCGGATGCACCAGGAGCGTTAAACCACAGAAATGGGCAATCGTTCTCTCATTTGCAATGTTTTTTTTCCTCTTTACCGGTTGGTGGGGGACTCCTCAGGCGAAGGCGGAAGCAACGGTTGTCACCTACACGAATTTTCCGGCGGGTACGCCGGACGGTACGGAATTTACTCACGTCAGCATTAATGGGCAGAACACCTTCGTTTATAAGACGCAAGCGGAGGAACTTGCAAGTTTCTCTGCTGAGGGTCAGGTGTCGATTACTGTTACGCACCGGCTGCCGGTAGAAAGCGTCGTCATCCGCCCGCTTAACCGGGCCGTGACCCCCGTAGTCCATTGACCTAGCAATTAGGCTGGTATTTTTTCACCAGCTGGTAAAGCTCATCACTCTGCGCTGAGGATATCGTCAGCGGTGTGTCAAACCAGACCAAGGCGATCTCGCCATAATTCCGCATGATTTCCTCTACCTGAGGCTTGATTTTACTTTCAAAGCATTGGCTGTAGTTTTTTGTTGAATGATTCGGAAAATCCCAATCGTTTGCCCAGCTCATGCAGTCGCAGTTGGTATGCCCATGGAGATACCCCCCGCCGTGAGGCTCATGCCAGTCTAGATCTTGTGAATAATACAGTCCGAATTTTACACCTTGTTTATAACATGCCTCAGCTAGTTCTGCAATGACGTCCCGCTTAAATGGAGTCGCATCGACGATATTAAAGGAATCGACTTTGGAATGGTACATCGCGAACCCATCATGATGCTTGCTTGTGACGACCAAATACTGCATACCGCTGTCAACCACGAGTTTGACCCATTCCTCGGCATTGAATAGAATAGGATTAAAGACATTGGCAAGCTTGCTGTACTCTTCATTCTTGATTCGAAAATAAGATTGGGCCCACTCGCCGATATGCGGCATCCGCTTTCCGTTCCATTCCCCCGCGGGTAGTGAATACAGCCCCCAGTGCACCATCATTCCGTATTTTGCTTGCTTGAACCAATTAAGGTTGTTGTCCATTCTTACACACTCCCTATGATACTGTATGTTCATATAGTCGATACTATAGATTCCGATTACGGACAGCAATAATCAAAAGTAACATAATACCGCATTAAAAATGACGAGTGGACGAGGTGTGTAAGTTGGCTGCTGAATCCAATATCAAATTTACCTGTTATGGCAAAAGGAAGGCGCCAAGCTATTGGAGTTTTGACCACTTTCCATATGTAAACAGGCTGTACTACATCTATGGAGGCACTGCTTTTTACACGAGCGGACCTGTTAAGCATCAACTTATGCCTGGACATCTGTATCTATTTCCCTATGGAATTCAATTTGCAGCAATACATGATCCGGCTGATTGCTTAGATCATTTATATTTCGATTTTAGCGTTGTGCCGCCGTTGCTGCTTGATCATTTTGTTGAATATAAGGTAGAAGAGAATACCGTTCTATACCATTTGCTTAAAGCGATAGAATGCCTCTTATCGGATAATGGAAGCCTTGAAGATGAGGGGATGATTAAAACACTCTTCCATGGGCTTCTGGACGCCACGACTCGGGAGCTTGACATCAAGCGTTTAAGCGATCGCCGAATAAACCTTGTCCTTGATGTCATTCATGAAAAATACAACGAGGAATTGACAAACAAATCTTTTGCGGAGCTTCTTCATATGGATCAACGCCATTTTATTCGCATTTTCAAACAAGCCTTGAACATGACACCAAATAAGTATATACGGGAGTACCGGTTAAACTTAGCAGAAGCCATGCTAAGGGACTGCGTGCCGTTGTACGAAATTGCAGCAAAGACAGGCTATCAGAGTACAACCTCTTTGTGTCATGCATTCAAAAAAAGCCGTGGCTTATCGCCGTCGGCCTTTCAAGAGAAGCTCCATGAGAAATAGGTGTAGGGCGTTCCTAGTGTATAGCAATCTTCGAGCAGGATAGGGTTTACAAGGGGATAAATGTTTATCAAGGCGAACAAAAAGTCCTTTGTTTAAATTGGTTGGTTCATACCCCTGTCAAGTAGACAGTATAAAAAAGCTTCATAGCTTACGTATGCCGAAACTCAATCGGCGATCCAGTAACGACGCGGGTTCTAAATTACTGATGAAGTCTTCGGAACTCAGCTGGGGTTACACCAACAGTCTCTTTGAATATTCGTCCAAAATGACTGGAGTTGATATAACCAATTTGTAAGGCGATGTCACCGACCTTATTTGGTGTATTCTGCAATAGCTCTTTGGCTTGTGATATTCAAATTGGCAATCGCCTTCCATAACACGATGCTGTACTCGATAAATGAAGGTTGCCGATTCGATTAAGATTCTAGTTTACCTCGTAGGTAATGCAGCCATTTTCCAATTTAGATATAATCTTCGGTACTGTACCTGCTTTCCAATCAGCAAAGAGAAGAAGCGGTGCGTTTAAAGAGCCGTGAATCGGCGCGTAGGTCCTCTTCGCGCTGACGGCATCGTAAGCCATACCGGCAGCGGCGTCGAAGTAACCGAATACCGCAACACCTCTTGGATAGAAGCTCAGGCTATTCCCATAGAACGTTTCAAAGAACATCGAGACATCTTGCGTATTCGTTGTACATTGCCAACTCCAATATTTCTGGGCATAGCTGAGAAGGTCAACACCGCGATATGCTGCAGCAATATCGCGAAGCATATTCATCGAAATCCATCCAACTTTCTTGGAATGACTGGATAATCCGGGAATAAACAAAGTATTCTCTTCTGTATCGATGTAGCTCGTGTGTCTACAGCCGTAACGCCCCTCGGTTTGCCGTGCTGAAGTTGTTAAATCTTGGGCAAGACGCTTCTTGCTAATGCCTGTATCGTGCCCAACCATATCGAGCAGCGCAAGGCCGTTTTCTGTATAGATATGATAAGCATCCCAGCCCTCAAGTTCACCCGCTTGAGGCTCGCCTGTCCAGGGATCAAACATACCATCCTTCGTTCGAGTTAATGTTATTAATTTAATAACTTAATTTAACAATAAAGGCATCATTAGGCTCGATCTTGATTAGGATTGTCCCATCCCTCTCCTGAGGTAGGTTCCCATACAAACTTTCGTCTAATCTCCAGCCTGCTTTGAGTGTCAATTGAACTTCATTCACTTCTGGTGAGTAGTTAATCAGCACAGCAATTCGTGAGCTTTCATCGGACGGGTGTTCTGTTATCCCAATCAGAGGTTCATTTACATGAAGGACGCGCACATTCAGCACTTCTCGGGAGATGGTTTCATACATACGCCAAAATGGGAATTTATCCGGTTGATAGCTGACACCGGGTTGCTGTGACATAGCAAGTTCAAGCGGCAGAGAACAGAAATATACCCAGCCTTTGCCATAAGATGCTTTCGTTAGAACAGGATTGCCATCAGGTTCTGCGGCAAGAATTTCCGCGCGGTCATTGCTAAACTCAAGCTTAAATGTTCCGGGGAGAGTTAGTTCCGTGTGTTCCCCCACACCACCCAGTAATACTTTTGCCTCGCTCGCTCGACGACTGCGATTTTGTACAGTTAATCCCGTTATTTCGGCAAAATTTAGCATATAACCATCATTTGAGGAAATGTATAGGGTTGCACCCTCATGCACCTTAAGGAGTAGCTGCTCCCAACGCTGTTTGGCAACTCCCATAACTCCAGTTACACAAGGCAATAGATAGAAGCTTGCCTCAGGAATCGGTTGATCCTCAAACCGAAAATCGATATCAAAGCCGGCTTGCTTCGCTAATAGGAAAGCCCCCATTG
>JACMJI010000412.1 GCA_014380705.1 Gorillibacterium sp.
AGCTCCTCAACATAGGGCTCCACACTCTGAACCCCTCGCCCGGTAGCGAACATAACAGGGACTCCGTGCTCGATAGCCCGGTGAATCCATTTTCGGTTTTCTGGTGAGATCTTCTGCTCCTCATTCAATAAAGTTCCATCCATGTCCAGCGCAACCAGCTTGTAAGGAATCATAACGACCTCCCTATATGATATCAAGGATAACGAGCGGCGTCCTTATTGGACGGTACCGCTTCTTGAAAAGTTATTGACCGATCCTCTTGCCCGGAAGCATATAAGTCGAATGCCACATGGCGAACATATAAATGGCCCACAGGCGGCGAGCATAATCGCCCTCTCCACTCTTATGCTTAGCCATCATCCGTTCCACTGCATCAAAACGAATGTAGTCACCAATTCCTCCAGCTTCAACTTGCTCCAGAAGTTGAGTGCCACGCGGGCCTTTTAACCAAGACTTCATGGGTACGGGGAAGCCAAGCTTTGGCCGATTAAGGATAAATTCTGGGATTACCCCTTGCATTGCCTTACGGAAGATGTACTTTGTCGTCCCTCCACCCAACCGGTATTTAACAGGGATTTTACGAGCCAGCTCAAAAAGCTCTTTATCCAGGAAAGGCACACGAAGCTCTAATGAATGAGCCATTGTCATCTTATCTGCTTTCATAAGGATATCGCCAGGCAGCCAAAGATTCATGTCGATATATTGCATCCTCGTAACCGGATCGAGGTGCCTCGTCTTGTTATAGTAATCTCCTGCGATTTGAATCGGGTTCTTGTAGGTTCCTAGTGCATTGGAGCCTAGAGTCAGGATTTCCGCTTTCATATCCTCCGTAAATACTTTAGCATTCCCAATAAAGCGCTCTTCTAGCGGCGTGGAGGCACGCAGCAAGTAGTTCCGACCCGTAAAACCATCAGGAAGTAGGGAAGCCATGCGATGAAGCGATCTTTTGAGCGGAAGGGGCAGCCAGTCGAACGCTTTAAGCGCTCCAGGCTCGCGATAAATGCGATAACCGCCAAACAGCTCGTCCGCTCCCTCACCAGATAAAACAACGGTTACCTCCTGCCTAGCTAGCTTAGCCAAATGATAAAGAGCGATGGCGGACGGATCTGCAACGGGCTCATCCTGATGCCAAACCGCTTGCGGCAGGCTTTCAAAGTACTCCTTCTCGGTAATGATATGGGCAAAATGCTGCGTACCAATCGCTTTAGCCGTCTCTGCGGCAATGATGGTTTCGTTCTGAGGCCCTTCAAAGCCTACGGAGAAGGTACGAATTGGTTCGAATTTACGCATATAAGCCGCGATTGCAGTCGAATCAATACCACTTGAGAGGAAACAACCTCGCTCTACGTCACTCACCAGATGATGCTCCACAGAGTCCAACAGCTTCGCCCGTATTTCCTCGACATAGTCAGCAAAGGGGCGGTCTGTCGGTTCAAACATCGGATCCCAGTACCGTACCTGCTTCATATGCCCATCCCGTGTTAATTTAAGATAGTGACCGGGTCTAAGTTTATGAATATTGGCAAACATCGTATCCGGCTCTGGAACGTATTGAAAGGATAAATAATTCATCAAGCTTTCCTGTTTTACAGCCCGCCCCACAACACCCGACTCAAGAATACTTTTAATTTCTGATCCAAATACAAAATGTTCAGGCGTATAGTGATAATAGAACGGCTTAATCCCAAAATGATCCCGTACAGCTAATAAAATATGTTTTTTGCTATCCCAAATAACAAAGCTGAACATACCCCGCAGCATCTTCGCGCAATCCTCGCCGAATTCCTCATATAAGTGTACGATGGTCTCCGTATCCGAATGGGTGCGAAATACATGGCCTTTGCTTTCGAGCATGGATCTAAGTGCTTTGTAATTATAGATTTCACCGTTAAAAATAATCCAAATACTATCGTCTTCATTACTTAGAGGTTGGTGCCCTTCACGAATATCAATGATCGACAATCGGCGAAATCCAAGCCCCACACCATGTTCAGTTAAAAACCCAGAATCATCCGGTCCACGGTGAGCGATAATATCAGTCATCCGTTTCAGTGCTTCCCGAGTTGGTTCCATACCATTAAACAGCATCATGCCTGCTATACCGCACACTAGGTTCACTCTCCAAATCTACCCGTTGACCGTTATCTAAAATTTTCTCTAGGGTCCCAGACGAGTTCACATTTTTCAAGACATAAGTATACCACAGGGACTGTGGGAAGGAAATTATGCAAATATGTTTTTATTTTTCGGAAAAAGCGGTACATTTAAATAAGATTTGTTCTACACATACTTAAACGAGAGGAGAATTTGAATGATAAAAGGATTAACCAGTGCGGGTGTTGGCAGCTTTGATAGTCTTGAATCATTTGTGGTAGCTGCTGCCAGGCACGGCTTTGGTTCCGTAGATGCCGGAGGACAAGACATTCGGGGGTTCCTGGACCGTAAAGGAGCGGAATGCGCCCGTGATTTCTTAGATCAACACGAAGTAACGGTCGGCAGCTTCGGACTTCCCGTCGAATGGCGTGCAGGAGAAGAGCAATTCCGCTCAGGATTAGCTGGGCTTGCAGCCGATGCAGAAGCCGCATCGAGGATCGGCTGTACAGCATGCTGTACATACGTTCTTCCTTCAACGGATTTGGAAGCCGTACGTTTCATGGCGATTGCAACCCGCAGACTCCGCCAATGTGCGCAGATTCTCGATGCCTATGGCATCCGTTTCGGTCTGGAATTCGTAGGCCCTCATCATCTCCGGACAGCTTGGAAGCACCCTTTCCTTTGGGACCAGGATAGCTTCTTGGATTGGTTTGATGCCATTGATGCGAAGAATGTCGGGTTCCTGTATGATGCTTATCATTGGTACACCAATGGAGGAACCGCAGCGGACATTCTCCGGTTGCGTGCTGATCAGATCGTCTATGCGCATATCAATGATGCTAAGCCAGTACCCGTAGCAAGTGTTTTGGATAATGATCGCCTGTTTCCAGGTGAAGGCGTGATTGATTTAGCTGGTTTCCTCAGGGCCCTTGACCAAATTGGCTATAAAGGCGTTATTGCCCAGGAAATTTTAACTCGTGAACCGATTTCCGGGACTCAAGAGGATAAGCTCATCCGCTCAGCAGCAGGCTTTCGCAAAGTTTATCTAGCAGCAGGTCTAGAATAAATGAAACAAGAATTAACTCATATGAGTACCTCCTTATAGGCTCATTATAGGGTGTAAAATAGACCTCCATCCACCAATTCTGGATTGAGGTCTATTTATATTTAATCTCGAATGAAGTTGCTGATCTTGTTGCTTGGCCGTATTCTGTCATGTTTGGACAGTCTTCCTTAATATTTCTGTTCATTCATTTGGCTTTACGGTCACACCTGTAGCTGCATTTTCTGTATCCTTTGGAGCCTCCATCTTAATACCGAAGTATGCATCGAAGATCGCACGTGCGACGGGGGCCGCGCCATAACGCCCATAACCACCCTCTGGAACTACCACAGCAACAGCAAGCTTCGGTTTTTCAATGGGTGCATATGCGATGAAGGTAGCATTATTGATATCTTGTCTGGCAATAGACGATTGAGATGTACCGGTTTTACGGGCCACCGTCAGGGGATAATCCGCTGGAAAGCCTTCGGCATCCGATCGCATACCATCCTGAACCGTTTTCCACTGGGTAGCCGTGAAATCCACCGTATTCAGCACTTTAATATCGTCCTTATAAGTGTGTGTAACTTTGTTGTCATACGTTGTAATTTTGTCGACAAATAACGGCTTCATCCGTTTGCCCTTATTGGCGAGCATTGCAGTATACTGGGCAAGCTGCATGGTTGTATACTTTGCGCCTTGACCAAAGGAAGCCATAACGAGATTGCTCTGTACGCTGGAGCTTTCAGTTAGCATGTAATCCCGATATCCCTTGTATTCACCTAGAAGCCCTGTTCCTGTCAGCTCACCAAGTCCAAAGCTTTTCATATATTGATCCCAGATGTTTGTAGGGGTCGTGCCTTTGCTTTTGTAGTATTCAGAACGATTATACAAGCCCAAGCCCACCATCGAACCCATAAACGTGTTGGATGATACTTTAATAGCAGTAGTAGGCGTCAAGAACCGCACGGCATGCTTCTCAGAATTTGTGATTTTAGCATTATTATCCCGCCCAAATTCCAAAATGCCTGTATCTCTGTAGGAATCATCCGGGTTAAAGAGGCCTTCCTTCAGACCGAGAAGAACAGACAATGGTTTAATCGTTGATCCAAGTGGTACCAATGAGGATGCCCGTTTTGATAACTCTGTAGGATCTTGGATGTTTGGCCGACGATCACGAATTGTGCCATTTGGAATTAGATTCAGAATGCTCTGATATTTCTCCTTTGTCATCGAATACCAGTCTACCGGTGTATAATCCGGGTAATTGATCATCGCAACTACCCGCCCCGTATCCACCTCGATCGCAACAGCATAGCCCGTTGTCGCTTGGCTTCCCAGCTTCTCATATTTGTTGGTCGACTTCTTCATCTTAGCTATTGTTTCCTTAATCGCATTCTGTCCAGCTAACTGCACATTGCGATCAATTGTCAGATAAAGGTTCTGTCCTTTTTCTGGATAGGTGATTTCAACCTCACCAACAATCTCCTGTCTGCTATTGATTGGATAAATCTTGGAGCCGCTCTTGCCACGAAGTACGTCCTCATACATGTATTCAAGTCCGTCTACACCTACATAGTCATTGGCATATTGGTTGTTTTGCGAGTTGCTGTCCTTCTTGCTCCGATAAAACTGCCCGACCTCGTTATCCTTGTCAACGATTCCACTATACTTTCCCATATAGCCAACTAATTGAACAGCCAATTGTTTATTAGGGTCATCCTCATACTCACGGATGCTTTCCTCCATAATATCAAGGCCAGGGAGCTCGTCTTTGTGCTCAGCTATATAAGCAATCTCTTCATTAGTTAAATCAGATTTAATTCGTCGTGGCCAATAATGTCTTTGCTTGGGTTGCCGCTCCTCGCCGTGAAAATCAGCATACGTGTCCATCGAATCAAAAATTTGTTCAGCCGTTAATTTCTTGTTGCTTGGGCTGCCATATTTGTTAAATGTCTGATGGAGTGTTTGGGCGATCCTCATGTTACTCTCGTACGTGTCATTTCTCGATGTTTCAAAAAAAAGAGTTTGTGTGGAACGGGACGTTGCAATGGGTGCTTCATTCTTATCGTAGATATTGCCACGAACGGGTGTGATATAAACTTTTCCTTCATACGGTTTCTTTGTACTGGCCAGAAGACCGGGTCCCTCAACGAACTGAACATAGGCTAACTTAACAATCAATGTGGAGAACAGGACAAAGGTTACGAAGAAAAAGATATTGATTCGGAAGGAAAAATGTCTTCTCAGCTTTCCCTCACGCTTATGGTTTTGATCGTCAAGATCAGATGAAGTGTGCATTACCTCTACATCCCTTCTTACTGCTAGCTTATATCAATTCTGCGAGCGAAGTAATCCCTTCTCCCGTATGATAATCGTACCTTTTGATCCGAATAGCGTCAACACCGACTTGACCTGGCGCCCAGACATCATTCCATTCATGATCCCCCACATAGAGGACCTCGGAAGCATCAAGCCCAGATCGCTTAAGGGCAAGCTTAAATATATCAGGATTCGGCTTTTCTATGCCAACTTCTGTCGAAATAATCACAGGGTCAAAAAACGATAAAATGTTTTTCTCTTGGAGAATATCCCGTAAACTCGGAGAAAAATTAGAAATAACCCCCATACGAAGACCGAGTGTACGAATCCGTTCCAGGTTTTGGGTCACATCTGAGAATAGTTCATAATGAGCCGGATTTGAAAATTCATCATACAGATCATAACTGCAGTCGTTGATTACCTCAGCGCTCCACTGCTCTTCTGCACCAAGACGACGAAGGGTATACGTGTAAATGTCCATCCAGAACGTCCTATCGATTTCAGGAGAGCTTACTGCATCTGCTCTCATCCGTTTGTTCGCATAAAATAGACGAATGGCTTCCTGCAAAAGTTGCCCAACCTGCTTATCTTCGCGGTAAAATAATCGTTTGTGCAAAAACTCATTAAATATCCTTCGGTCATTTGGCACCGTGATTAGCGTATCCCCAGCATCAAAGAAAACGGCCTTGTAAGCCGATAGCGACTTTATCAAATCAGCACCTCATCTATTCCACTCAACGTCTTATGCAGAATTTTTAATATGAGTTTCGGCAAAATTGGGTGGATTAAACCAGTTGCCTCCACTTGAAGCCCAGGTTGTGTCGAGGGAAATCCATCCGATTGACTTCAAGTTAACCTCATTCCACGCGTGAGGGCCATAGCCTCCTGCCCCATCATAGCCAAGGCCTGTCACTACACGGACTTCCAGCCCTATAGACTTCGCCATCACCGCATATAATCGGGAGTAGTCTATACAGACACCCTCGCGAGTTGTGAATGTTTCGTCTGGTGTTTGTTCCTTCCAGACCCCTTGCTCTACATATAAGTCATATTTATCCCAATCATAGTTTACGCGTGAACCCACCCAACGATAGAGGGCTTTTGCCTTATCCTCGTCTGTAATAGCCTTGGCAGTAACTGACGCAGCAGTATCAGCAATATTCTTAGGAATATGAGCATCGAGCACTTCATATTTGCGCTGCATGATCTTAGACAACTCATCCTGTACCGCTCGTGTGAATACAGGGAGACGATCTGAGATCCAGTTGCCAGCTAATGGACCGATAATTTTCTCCGCGCCTTGATGATAGATTTGTGATTGGCGAACATAGTCAGAGAAGTTTGTTTGGGGCATGAGAGAAATATATACGAACAGGGCAGCTACAACAAGAAGTGCACGACCAGAACCCGTTACCGTTCCAAGAAAAGCCCCAATTAGACTACTGAATAGTTTCAACAGACCATGACCGCGCTTCATGTCTCTATCCGGTAAGGGGATAGCACTGGGAAGGATAATCGACAAGAGTAAAGAGGCAAATCCGCGGATCACAAGGTAGGCCAGAAAAAAAACGAGTGCAGTACGCATTAGAGAAAAATCTCTTATTGCAGTAATGAATGTGTAATAGATTTGACTGAAGACATTTAACTCTTGCTGCGGAACTTGAATATTCCGATTTGTAAACCATTCAGCCAGAAGAGGAGATAGGCGTTCCGATATTGTCCACGATAGAAGCAAGCAGGTTGCCGTAACAAAAGCATCGATAGCAAACCTTAGCAATTGTCTCGCTGAGCTAGATGCCCCTCGACGAAAGCCGTAAAGGGCGGATAGGACGATAATCGCGATGATCCCAACGGATATCAGATTTATGTTAGCTGTTAGTGATCCAATCATCTCCATCAGACTGCCCCCCATTGTTGAGTTTCTATATTCGCGAACTATCGATTATAGGTTCATTCTGACCGGCTGATTATCGGTAAAAAACCGGTGAACCAAATCTCACCGGAGTAAATTACGGATCGTTATACATTCCTATTCGTTAACGATCCGTTTGAGATATTATATTGATCAACCAAAGCGAATGGTATAACTTTATTTGTTCTTGCTGGCTTGTTCGATAAAGCTTTTTACGATTTCTGTCTTCATCTGAAAGGACTGCTTAAAAACGGTCACCTTCACTTCTTTAGCACCTACCTTACCGTCAACCCGAACATTTTTAGAGGAGATTGTAAAGGAACCGTCGCCGTTATTCTTGTAGCTAGCTTCTTTACCCTCTTCAACCATCAGCTTAATCGCTTGGTCTTTAACCGTTTCCGTAACGGTCTCTGTTACAGATTTGGTCAATGTTTCAAGACTGTCCGTATAATGATAGCCATAATAAAGGACTGCTGCTGCAACAATCAGAACGAGAACCCATTTGACAATGGTTTTGACTAACTTAAATACCAAAAACAACGCTAAAAGCGCAATTAAAACCACATACCAGCGATCTGAGAGGAACGAAGACCATTGATCCATTCGATTCATCCTTCACTTTTTTCTCTATCATAACACCCTGCTTCGGGGTAGGGAAGCGAGAAGTCACTAGTAAGTATGATTATCACTGAGAATGATGAAAAACGAGACTTTCTGTACTAGCTTGCATAGGAGCAGCGTAAAATTTAGAAAAATACATAGACAGGCAGGTGAAGGATTTATGAAAACAGCAATCTGGCTTTATTTTTTTATGTTTGTCGCGCTATTTGACCTGCACGCCCAATTCCCCATACTATCCCCATTTGCGTTGTCACTCGGAGCGGTTCCATCCTTCATCGGCCTGATCATGGGTGTTTATTCACTCACTCATCTTCCGGGCAATTTGATAGCCGGGTATGGGGTAGATCGTTTTGGAAGCAAAAGATTTATTTCGGCCAGCCTGATGGGTGGAGGAATTTTGCTTTTTGTTCAAGCTAAAGTAACGGATCCCTGGCAGCTTCTTGCTGTTCGTTCCATGAGTGGGTTTGTCCTCGCCTTTTTATCTCCTGCAAGTATGTCTATGCTCGCCAAGCTGGCAAGAGACAAAGTTCATCAAAGCCAACTGATGTCAGGCAATGGAATTGTGCACACACTAGCATCTGTCGTATCGCCTGCTGCTGGAGCCTTATTGGTTTCCCAGATTGGTTTTTCCCGTTCTTTCGTTATTCTAGGCTGGATACTTCTCGCGACGGGTCTATTCACCCTTATTGGGCTGAAAGAGGTCCGTGATGGGTTGCCGAGAATAGACCCAATAAAGCATTCATACCCCACTTTAGCTCCAGAAAAGACAAACATTGTCGAGGCCCCGCTGCCCTGGTTTTTCTTTGGGATTCCAATTGGCTTATCCTGTGCTCAAGGCATTTTATTCTTTGAGCTTCCTCTTGGGCGGATCGCTCAGCATTCCCTTATGTCCTCAGGCATGCTTTTTTCAATGATAAGTATTGGTGCCCTTTTTTCACTCAGTCTTGTATTTCTCAACCGAATACCTGCGTATAAACGAGCTTTGACCGGAAGTCTGCTCCTGGCTCTGATTTATTTCGGGATGTCGATACAGTGGAGTTTACCCCTGTATATTACCTTGTTCTTTATCGGTGCTGCCAAAGGGGTTATTTTTCCCTCGATGGCTGCTCTGCTCGCTGAAATGACTCCTCGTGGCAAATACGGTCGTGCTTTTTCATTTCTCTCCATCTCATCTTCGATAGGTTCTTTCCTAGGACCTGTTCTCGCGGGTCAATTGCGAACAGACATTTCCCCCTTCTTTCTTGCCTTTCTAGCCCTGATGCTCGGACTTATCGTCATGCCCTTCAGCAGACCCCGAAATTCAATAGTCATTCAACCCTAAATTGGGCCTTCTTATAGGTATCTGCACAATCGACTCCGTCCCTGCCCGCGTAGGATGTATTGTAACTCGCGGCCATCCAGGCCCGGAAAGGGGTGTATCACATGACTGCAGTTGCTGGATACGGTGCTGGTATCGGTTTTGTTCTCGTTCTTTTCATCCTCTTGGTAATTATTCTCCGCGGTTGCTGGTAATTGATACAAGTAAGCAGCTTGCTTGCTATTATCGTTAGCAACCTACAGCCTGCTCTCCAAGGTCTATGACCCAGGCGAGTCATTAGCCCAATGGGCTGTTCAGAATGCGTTCTACGCATTCCGAACAGCCCTTTTTCCTCTAGATTAAAAGGAAGTATTCAAAATCATCAACAGAAACAAAAGCATTAAATAATTAATCGAATAGATAAATACCTTTTTGGCCCAACGATCATTATCTGTCTCTTTAAAACCATGCGCAACAATGTAAAGCCAACCGAATCCGAGCAGAGTAGAACCTACTAGATAGATCAAACCAACTGCATCGTATAAGTAAAGCAAAAGTGAAACTGGAATGAGAGGAATGACATAACGGAGCATACTGATTTTCGTAGCTCGAACACCTTTAATCACAGGGAGCATGTGGAATCCTGCCGCTCGATACTCCTCCATCCTTCTTATGCCTAGTGCCCAAAAGTGGGGCGGCTGCCACAAAAATAAAATAGCGAAAAGGATGATTGCAATCTCATCGATACGATTGTATACCGCTGCATAACCCATCACAGGTGGCATGGCCCCAGCAATCGCGCCAACCGTTGTACACCATACGGAAGTGCGTTTAAGCCAAGCTGTATAAATCACAACATAAACCACGACACCAATGAGTCCAAGTAAAGCTGTCAAAGGATTAACAAGTACATAGAGGATAACCGTCCCGCTTACCCCAAGTACAATCCCGTATAACAAAACAATCCTCGCCTGCAGCCGACCAGAAGGCAGTGCTCGTTTGCGAGTACGTGCCATTTTTACATCGAGTTCACGATCAAGGTAATTGTTGAGTACACAACCCGATGCCATGACTAATGTCGTACCAAGCAGCGTCCACAATAGCAGTAACCATTCAGGATCCCAATGTGAAGCTAACCAAAAACCGCCAAATACGGTAATCAAATTTGAGAATAGAATCCCTGGCTTCGTAATGTATACGAAATCCTTCCACGTAAATGACCTGCTTGCCTCTACAACTTCTTCCTTACTTGCCATTCGCGATCCCTCCTTAGAGCTTCCTGATTTCCATATCTTGTTTTTTACTATATCAATCTCTAACATAGCCTGACAATGAAATAAAAACAACTTTCGCAACATGAAGTCCTCTTCACTTTCAGAAAAACAGGTAAATAATTGGAACGCTTTTGAACAAATGCCCATATGCTTCAAATATAACGTGACTGGCAGCATGCAGGTACCAAATTGCATTCAGAAAGGAAGGATATCGTCATGGCCGTGGTCAAGGCAAAATCTAGTGACGTTGATTTGCTTGCTCGTCTGATCCGGGCTGAAGCGGAGGGTGAAGGTGATCGCGGTATGTTATTGGTTGGCAATGTGGTCGTTAATCGGTCGATTGCTAATTGCCTGGACTTCCGCAACCAAAGAAACATCAACGACGTTGTTTTCCAAAGTCCTGGAGGATTTGAAGCCACCCAGTTCGGCTACTTTTATCAGAAAGCTCGGGATAGAGACAGACGACTGGCCCGCAGGGCAATCAGGGGAGAGCGAACGTATCCCGCAAGTGATTCTCTGTGGTATTTTCGCCCGACTGGCAGTTGCCCGAGTCAGTGGTACAATCAGCCGTTTACTGGAAAATACAAAAGTCATTGTTTCTTTACTCCTCGGCTGGAAAACTGCAAAGGACTCTTCTCTACCCGATGACTTTTTTTGACTTCTAGCACTATAACTGTACCTACAACGTTTCACATATCGAAGGAGGAATTATAAGATGAGTGTGCTCGATCAGGAACAATTTTATTTCAGACCTTATGGATTTATGCCTTACGGATCCCCAGCGCAGACAGCGACCGGCTTCCCAGCTTCAGCTGGCATTCCAGATTATAACAAGGCAGCTATGAGCGGATCCCCCCAAGGCTTTTCCCAAAGCCCTCAAGCTATGCCATATGGCCAGCCTATGGCTTTCGGTCAAGGAATGACCCCTGGAGCCGTCCCAGCAGGTACACCAATTACTCCTGCGGGTATTCCTGCACCCGGTGCTCTGCCTCCTGGTCGGACCGAAGAATCCTATGTGGAGAATATCCTTCGCCTCAACCTTGGAAAAATAGCGACCATATACATGACCTATGAAAATAATGTGGAATGGAACGCCAAAATATTTAAAGGTCGTTTGGAGGCAGCGGGGAGAGATCATATTATTATTAGTGATCCTGCTACTGGCAAACGCTATCTACTGTTAACCGTCAATTTGGATTACATTTCCTTTGATGGGGAACTGAATTATTTTAATACACCGGGCGTACCCCTTCCTCGTTAAATACAAACAAACTGTGTTAATAAACCACGCTTTCATGGTTTCCCGAAAGCGTGGTTTTTTTCTGCCCAAGGGTATCCATTAGGCGGTAAAAGCAAACAATAAGAGAACCATTTTCAATTTAGCATGAGGATTCTATTTGCCAGCAAGATTAGACGAAAGCCGATAGACATTTCGTTTTTTGGGTAAGAGAATGTTACAATGATGGAGCAAGGCTGAACGAATATGGACAAAGGAGTGATGAATCATATGGACACGGGAACCCATCTTGTTATTGGTGTGGGACTCGCAGGTCTCGCCCATCTTGATCCTGTGGTTGCTGGTGATACCACAGTTGCTTTTGCTGTAATGCTTGGAACGGTTCTTGGATCGCAAGTACCTGACGTTGACTCGTTGCTTCGTCTACGCGGGAACGCGACTTATATAAAAAACCACAGAGGGACATCCCACTCTTTTCCTGTTTTAATTTTATGGTCCCTGATGATTTCAATCATTATCGCTCTGTTTTTTTCCAGTGTTCCACTACTCCATATTGGTTTATGGGTTACTATTGCGGTTTTTTTTCATGTATTTACGGATCTGTTTAATATGTACGGTACACAAGCTGCCAAACCCATATCGGATAAATGGATCGCGTGGAACATCATTCATATCTTTGATCCATTTATTTTCTTTTCCCATCTAGTCGCTATATGTTTGTGGGCTGTAGGTGCTGTTGCCCCACAGATGATCTTCCCTATTCTCTACGGATTAATGGCGATTTATTATGTATGGCGAACCATCCACCATTACCTGCTTGAGCAAAGGGCCAAACTTCAGGATAGTGACTTTCATGTAGGAGATCGCATTTATTTATTTCCAACCGTGAAAATGAGTATCTGGAACGTGGTCAAGCGGAGGTATGATGGAACCTTTGTTATAGGAGAGCTTAAAAACAACAAATTGCAATGGGTTGATCATGTCACATGCCACAATCATCCTGCTGTTGAATCCTCCAAGTCGCATCCCGATGTAAAAGCATTTTTGTACTTTTCATCCTTTGCTTGTGCAGAGGTTCGCGAGCTTGGTAATGGATATGAAGTGCGCTGGGCTGATGTACGCTATCGATACCGCAAGCAGTATCCATTCATTGCAGTATTGCGAATGGATGACAAATATCAGCACCTCTATTCCTATGTTGGTTGGGTTAGCAACTCACGACTTGAAAAAAAACTGCGACCCGATATAGTTCAGTAAATTAACACAAAGAGGTCGGTAGCATACCGGCCTCTTTCATACTAGTTGATGAAGGGAGTTTTTCTGATGAAACCCATTCTTGCTCTGATTTACGCGATCATCTCAATTATTCTTATGCTTGGCATTAGCTTTGCTGTAAGTCTTCATCGACCGCTTCTTGCCGCAGTATTAGCGGTTACAACTGTGCTTTTTATCGGCTCCGGATTTATTCTTAAATCAAGAACCCGGAAACGTGCATTCCGTTCAATGGAATAGCCTTTATAAGTTGATAAAGCCCATTCTTTTCTTTGCTTCCAACAGAACAGGGCGCGCCACTGCTTCGGCTTCTTTCGCTCCTTTACGAAGAATATCGTAAATAGAGCCAGATCTGCGAAGCTCCTCACAGCGCTGCTGGATCGGTGATAATGTTGCAACAATGACCTCTGCCAAGTCCTTTTTAAAGTTTCCATATCCTTGCCCTTCATACTTAGCCTCAATGTCTGCAAATGACATATCAGAGCAATGTGTGTAAATGGTCATTAGGTTGCTAATTTCTGGTTTTGTCGCGGGGTCGTACTTCACATCTCGCCCAGAATCGGTTACCGCTCTGCTGACCTTTTTGCGTATGACGTCCGGCGGGTCAAGCATGAGGATATAGCTTGCTGGGTTCGGGTTGCTCTTACTCATTTTTTTCGAAGGATCATCAAGCGACATGATGCGTGCCCCGGTCTTCTGAATAAGGGGCTCTGGCAATGTAAACAGGTCCCCATAACGCGTATTGAAACGATGCCCTATATCCCGGGTCAGTTCAACGTGCTGTTTCTGGTCCTCTCCAATGGGGACTAGATCGGGGTTATAGAGTAGAATGTCGGCTGCCTGAAGAGCCGGGTAGGTGAAAAGGCCCGCTCCCACAGAATCCTTGCCCAAGGATTTATCTTTGAACTGAGTCATCCGCTCAAGCTCACCAATATAGGTCATTGTTGTTAGCAACCAACCCATTTCTGCATGACTGGGAACACTCGATTGCATAAAGATTGTTGATTTTTCCGGGTCCAGCCCTGAGGCTACATATAGAAGTGCGACCTCTTCAATATAGGACTGAAGGGCTGTTGGTTCCTGCTGAACCGTAACCGCATGCAAATCCGCCAGCATGAAATAACTATCATGTGTTTCTTGAAGCTTAACAAAATTTTTGATTGCCCCGATGTAGTTGCCAAGTGTAAGTCGGCCGCTTGTTTGAATACCAGAAAGTACCTTTTTCATTTTGGTTGCCCCTTTCGAATTATCTTATCCAAACACAAAAAGGCTACCGCCGCAAGGGACGATAGACCGTGGTGCCACCCTCATTCACTATCAGCAGAATACGAAGGTGCAGGTATTCTGGAGCTAGCCTCTGAACAGCTTCTGATAACGGAAAGCAACTCCGTGCCACCTACCAGATGTTAAACGGATTACCTTCATTTAAGGCAGTTCGTTTAACCTTCCTTCGGTTTTATGCTCAAGGACCCATTCGGCAAATTCGTCATACCGGTTTTCAGCAACAACCGGCTCTCTGTGGATGACTAAATTAGCTTACTCTTTCCTGTCAAAGCATCATGTAAAGTTGTCATTATTATACCGTTCCAAGGGCAAAAGTCAATTGGCTACTGGAAGAGAGAACGGGAGTTTATAGTTTAATGTTAAGCTTCCCGCAGTATCCGTCCAAGTGAGCAATGGGAAAGCTCTCTTTAATTTCACGATATCGATGTAGGAATCACCATCCAGCGTAATCATTGTTTTATCGGCTCGAGCAAAGGACTGTACTTTCCCATTCAGATAAATTCGCACTGCTGGTTTTTTACCGCCCACCCACTCTAGTTTGCCATTTAACATACTGTTGGCAAGCTTAGACAAGATATATATCTTCCCATCCTTGCGTATCACGGGAATCTCACCGTTAAATTCAATGTTATTAATCGTATAGTTTTCTTCTCCAATAGCAACATTAATGTTCGTACCGCCCGCCAATCTGATCGCTGTAAACAGCTGAGAAATGTCTTCCTCTATAGTTATATCAGGACTAATACCTTTATTGTTCACTTTGTGATGCTTAGCTGTAAAATATTCATGGGTCGTTACTTTTAAAAATGCCCCTTCATCAAATGATGCCACCTGCTGCATGACACCCTTGCCATAGGTTTGGGTTCCGATAACTTTAGCTATGCCATAGTCTTGAAGGGCCCCCGACAGCATCTCGGAAGCGCTGGCTGTGTAGTGGTTGACAAGAATATAAACAGGGACTCCAATGTCGGTGCCATCCGTGATTGCCTCACTTGTCTCAACCCCATTTTTATCACGGAAGTAGACAAATGTGCCTTCCTTTATAAATCTTGATGCGATATCCAGGGCAGATTGAACCTCACCACCGCCGTTATCGCGCAAATCAAAGACAAGGGCTTGCATTCCCTTTTGCCTAAGGTCTAGCAGAGCCGTATCGAACTCCTCGACTGCACGCTCGTTAAATCCATCCAAATATAGGTAGCCAATTTTGTCGGAGAACATACCCGCATAAACTTGTGGCATTTCAACCTTTGCAAATTCAACCACAACATTAATGGTTTGAGTTCCGCGAGTAATGCCTAGCTCAACGGTACCCCCTTCATCAGAAGGAATATATTGGGAGAAAATGGCAGGAAAGGTTGCTGAATATACCCTTTCACCAGCAACGCTAGTAACGAGGTCACCTTCTAGAATTCCTGCATTCTCCGCAGGAGAATCCTCAAGGACATCCACAATCAATACATCTTCACCCGATAAATCATATTCAATGCCAACACGATAATATACACCATTTAATTGTTCAATAAAATCTTGTGCTTCGGTAGGTGTGTAATAATCGGTATAGGGATCCTTTAAAGCACCCATCATGCCACGAATCGCCGCGTTAACAAGGTCATCCTCATTCGCATCATTTAAGTAGTAGTCCTTGATCAACTCGATTATTTCTTCAATGCGCTCTATTCCACCTGCTGTCGTGCTGGTAGACGCATATACAGATGGACTGTAAGTTAAAAATGCCGATAAACATATGACGATAAGGGCAAATCTTTGTAACAATCTCACAGTCTCTAACCTCCAATTATAATAGTAAACCATTATAGTAGCCTTACTATAATCTGCATACTTTCTTGAGTCAATATAATCCCCATAAAAAACCATCATAACGTCAAAACATTGATGGCTGTATAAAAGTGTGCTTTAAAATTGAAATGAGTATTATTTTGAATTTTGTTCATACTACCTACTACTGGAGGTGATAAAAATGGGTTCAGGACAAAGCCGTAACAGAAACGTACTTGTTGTTCAGCAAGCAGGCCAAGCCTTGGAGCAATTAAAATATGAAGTAGCACAAGAACTAGGTATTCAAATTCCTCAAGACGGCTACTATGGATACATGGCTACACGTGACACAGGTGCAATTGGGGGTCACATGACTCGTCGCTTAGTAGAAATCGCTGAGCAACAACTTGCTGGAAGTTCCAGTCAATCAAAGTCAACTAATCGCTAAATAAACATCCCTACTTGTGAAAGCGCTATAGAGTTTGTGTGACATTTAAAGAAGACCGGAGGCTCTGCCTCCGGTCTTCTTTATGTAGTGGAGATACTCCACACATCTGAACCTAGACTCACTATGCCTGAAGCTAACTTCACTATTTGGCAATGTGGTCATTCACAGATATCACAGCAAAAACATGATACCTACCGTAATAAATTTGCCAGATTATAATTAGATTCGAATTGTACGCTAGCACAAAGCGTACTTTTTCTAACAGCAAATTCATAAATAATTTCGCCATGGGTCCAATTTACTTTATAGCTTAGTGAATCTACCGCCATCTTACTAAATGCCTGTAAATGGTCTTCTGTCAATCCTGCCTCCAACTGCATGCAGCCATTCTTGCTTTCGAGCGGGTTGTGCTTAATACCAAACTTGCCAATGACATTATTGCGAATTTGGACGAACACGGTTCCTGAAGGCAAGTGACGCAATTCATCCTTAATCTCCCTAAAAACATAGTCCATTTGCCTCGGAAGCGGAAGCTGTTGAATCACGAATGTCCCTCCTTTCATTATTAAATTGATGGGTTATGTAATAACATGGGTCGCAAGTCATATTATAGATCTTATTTCATTCCTATACAACAATAAATTACATATATGTACATTAATACAAGACATATCGCTATAAGTCTTGTTATTTTTCCTTTATGTAAAAGTCATAGACCGAATTATATAGCCCATGCTATAATGAATTCAAGCAAGAAATTACAATATTTGTCGGGGAGATGCCTAAATGTCACTTTTGGATAAGATGTCGTTTAATAAGAAGCTTTTTGTCGGAAGCTATACCCTGATGTTCGTTAACTCTTTAATCCTTTTTATCTTTAGTTCTCTTTCTTTCGGAATAACCTTGCTTATTGTTGTCATTTTGTGGATTGGAGCCTTTCCTTTTATTAAGTTTATTGAGAGAACGCTTACAGATCCAATTATTGACATTTCCCGCCTGGCTATGACCGTCTCAAAAGGTGATTTTACTCAGAAGTTGAACGTTCAAACGGACGATGCGATTGGTGAGCTTGGTAACTCCTTCAATAAAATGACAGATAGACTGAAGGAAATTCTTCAAGAAACGGTTACGATTACCAAACAGGTCGCTGAATCTAGCCATAAGAACTATCTTCAGAGTAAGAGTATGACCGATGTACTACGTCAAGTTACCCTCTCTGCTGGTGAGCTTGCCTCTGGAGCAGGTGAGATATCTGAGGGTGTCTCTCATGCTTCGGCAGCGGTAGATGAAATTGAACTTTCCATTAAAACGTATGCTAATTCCTCTACTGAAATGAGTGAGAAATCTGGCCGACTGGCTGACCTTTCTGCAAAAGGGAAAAAAGCGATGGAAAGTCAAGGAGATGGGATGAAACGCAACGTAGAGGCTACCTCAGCCGTTTCCTCTGCTATTGATGAGCTTGCCCGCCAAGCCGAAGGCATTACTCGCATTACCCATACCATCTCAGATATAGCAGAACAGACAAACCTGCTGTCCCTAAATGCATCGATCGAAGCTGCGAGAGCGGGAGAGCATGGTCGTGGCTTTGCTGTAGTTGCTCAAGAAGTACGGAAGCTCGCAGAAGAATCCGCTGCTTCAACTAGGGAGGTCTTCACACTTGTTCACAGTATTGAGCAAGGTGTGAAAGACGCATTGCATAATATCCAAATAAACCAAGATGTTGTTCGTGAGCAAGCTGTACATATTAAAGATACGGATGCTGTATTCCGCGAAATTGAAGTTGATATCCTATTTGTTACCCAAATGATTGCTAATTTTGCAGCTGAGAGCAACAATATGTTTGTTAAAGCGCAAACGATCACTAAAACGATGCTTGGAATAGCCTCGATTACACAAGAATCTGCTGCAGGTACAGAAGAAATGTCAGCAGCTATGAATGAACAGATTGCTGCTGTAGAAGATATGGTGCAGCAAACGGAATTGATTTCTCAGGTAGCCACTCGCTTGCAACGAACCATTGAAATCTTCAATTTTTAATTAACATTAAAGCCCAGCAAATGACGAGTCTCACTCGTCATTTGCTGGGCTTTTTAATTCTGATTATCTAGCGTTAAACGCCCGGCGCCTAAAGACGCCTACAGACGCCTACAGACGTTTATCCCTGTATCATCCTTGACTCCTTTACACGGTTATGTCTTCGGTTAGTTCCAGGAATAGCTTGGCATCTTCCACCGACATGTCGATCGCCTGCTGCCAGAACTCCGGTTGCTGGAGGTTTACGCCAAGATGCTTGAGCGCCAGCTCTTCTACAGTCATACTGCCAGTATCCCGAAGCAGAGCAATATAGCGGTCCTCAAAGCAACTGCCTTCCCGCAAGGCCGCTTGGTAGATTCCCGAGCTAAAGAGAAAGCCAAAGGTGTAAGGGAAATTATAGAATGGTACATCCGTCGCATAGAAATGCAGCTTGGCAGCCCAGAAATGCGGATGATATTCGCTAAGCGTATTTCGGTACGCTTTCATTTGAGCAGCAACCATCAACTCATTCAATCTTTCGACACTAACCATGCCCTGCTCGCGTTCCTTGTAGAAGCTTGTTTCAAAAATAAAACGCGCATGAATATTCAGGAACATCGCAACCGCATTCTGCAGCTTATCATCAAGCAGCGCGATTTGTGCCTGCTTCTCCTTTTGCTGACGAATGGCAGCATCGCTAACGATTGTCTCAGCTAGCGTGGAAGCTGTTTCCGCTACATTCATCGCATATTCCTGCGCAAGAGCCGGCATATCACTCATGACATCCTGGTGAAAGGCGTGACCGAGCTCATGTGCGAGTGTAGAGACATTCGTTGCCGTGCCACTATAGGTCATGAAAATCCGCGTCTCTCCACTAACTGGGAAAGAGGTGCAAAAACCGCCAGGCCGCTTGCCTGGTCTGTCTTCCGCTTCTATCCAGCGATTCTCTAAAGCATGGGCTGCGAAATCTGCCAGCTTCGGGCTAAATGCGCGGAATTGGGTCACAATGGCTTCAGCGCCTTCATCATAATGAATAGTTCCACTCGCTTCACCGACTGGGGCATCCACATCATGCCATGAAAGCTGATCAACACCAAACAGCTTAGCCTTTCGTGCTAAATAGCTGAGAAAGATGTCCTTGTTCTTCTCAACGGTACCCCACATCACATCCAGCGTTTCTTGAGTCATCCGGTTGATATGAAGCGGCTCCTGATGAATGGATTCCCATCCCCGATGCTTATACAAGCGAAGACGGAAGCCAGCTAGATGATTTAACGCGTCTGCACAGAAATCTGCCTGATCGGCCCATGCTGCTTCCCATTTTTCAAAAACTTCTACTCTTGTGACTCGATCTGAACTATGCAGCTTATTAAAAGCTTGCCCAGCGGAGAGCATCTTCAGCTCCCCATTCTCCACAAAGGGAATACGTACGCGTCCAACAATCGTGTTGTAAAGCTCACCCCAAGCATGATAGCCGTCCACAGCCAAGTTCCCTGCTAACGTTTCTAACTCGGGAGAAAGCTTCTCTTGCGCCATCTTCCGTCTTTCATGAAGGACAAACTGAACCTGACTCCATGGCTCGCGGTTGGTTAGCTCGGTAAATACATCTTCAGATATTTCCGAGAGGTACCGATCAAATAAAGTCATTGCTGACTGATAGGTCGCATTGATATCCTGAACCCGTGAACCAAGAGCAACGGCTTTGCGGTCTGACTGATTCTCAGCTGCCAGGCAGCCCGTAAATGACTCCGCTTGACGTAAACATTTCAGAATGACCTGAAGCTCCTCTAAAAGTGACCGGAAAGGGTCGGCTGCTTCAACTGAGTTTGGAGCATCAGCTGCTTCAAGTGAATCACGGAAAGCCTCCGTCCTTGTCTTTAATTCATCAAGAAAAGCCTTGAATTCAATTGAGCTGCTTCCCCCTGGAAAAATACTGTCCAAATTCCACACGGGATTTAATGGTGTATGCAATTAAGCCACCCTTCCTTTGTTTAGATACTTCTATTAAAGCATAATCTCCCAATTTTCAAAAATGACCCTTTCGTCCAGACTTGAACTCCATACTCCGCTGTGATTAAATGAAATACAAACCTAAGGTACGAGGAAAGGAAGATAACCGATGAGACCCTTGCAAATATCCGCCGACACCGCCATAAAACTCTCAGAAGCACTCGGCGTTCCCATTGAACAACTTATGCATATGCCCCAACATATCCTCCTACAGAAGCTAGCTGAACTCGCTAAACCGGATACAAACTCGTCACCTGAACCTAAATCGGCCCACGCCGATACCAAGGACCCTTTATGATGGTACCCTTTGAATGCACTTGGCCGTATGAAACGCTTGGGAACGATGTATACGTACGAGAATGCCCATTTTGTCAAGCTAGTGAGGTTTTTTTACCAATGAAAAAGAAAGAACTCACGGAGATCCACGAGGGAAAACGCAAGCTTCTGGTCTTTCCGTGCTGTTATAACCGATTAAAGCTCGTCGATACAGATGCAGATTTTATCTTAGCCGATCGTCCTGTGCGAAAAGGCTTTTCCACTAATTAAATGGCTTTGCGGAATTATTTTCACTTGGCACTTTTTTCCTATGAAGGTTTCGTTTATAATATATAGGTCAACCTACCTATATCAATCAAAAAAGTTTTGCTGACAAATCCCTTTGACAAATGAGTGGTCGCCGTGAACGATTATCTTCTTTTGATAACGAATGCTTGCGCACTAGTCACCATGAGCTACATAGCTCTAAAAATTAAAAATCACATAGAATCCATTGAGGTATTCGTTGCTCCCCTATGTACTGGACTTGCATCCCTGTTCCTGGTGCTGTTACCGGAATCGAATGGGCTATTGTTGTTCAATTTGAGCTTCATTCCCCTGATTATGGCGGGGTTGCGATATGGGATGGTAACAGCGCTTTTATCTGCGATCATTCCTAGCCTTTACATGGTATATTGCGTATCAGGTTTTACCATTGAACTCGCCCAGAGTATCCTGATTCCAACGCTATTAACTTCTTTTTTTCACAAAAGAATATACCGCAACGGCTTTACTTCGCTGAGACCTCTCGATAGTTTAACGATAAGCGCAGTTCTCCTGAGCCTTCGTCTGACCTTGGATCTTTTTATGGATCGGTCTATTCGTAACGATTGGGTTTTGGATGCTAGCACCACCTTCATCGCGACGGCTTGTATTCTTTACGCCCTCATTGCCATGTACAACGATGAGAATCGAAATTGGCTACTGCAGCGTCGCCTCGAATTACAAGCGAACCAGGATGTTCTTACCCGCATGCCTAATCTACACAGCTTTCTAAACATTGCCAGAAGGGCACTAGAGTGTAGACGTATTACCATTCTAATGATTGATATCGATAATTTCAAAAATCATAATGATTGCCTCGGCCACCTGCAGGGCGATCAGCTACTATGTGAAGTCGGGTCGGTCCTGCAGGAGTCGATTGTCGAACGGGACTATGTAGCTCGCTATGGTGGGGAAGAATTTATCGTTCTTTGTCACGAGAGCAACATGGGTGAGATCGAAAAAATCGCAGGAAAGCTCTGCGATTCCGTCTGCAGGCATCTTTTCTCCTATCATGAAGCGTTGCCAAATCATCAAATTACGATATCCATTGGCACTTCTACATCGCGCAAGCCGAACAGTAATTTAAAAAAGTTGATTGATCAAGCCGACCAAGCTCTTTACTACTCCAAAGCCTCCGGCAAAAACACGTATACTCTCTATGAGAGTATCTCGGATGCCTCCAATCGCTTTGCGTGATGTTTAATTCCACTCAACCGTTTCTTCTAAATTCCAATCTTTTGTGTCCGCCCGCATATTCTCCCGAGTCTCCGCCCATTGGTCCCGACTTGCCCGAATCATGGCAGAATCCATAATTTTTTTGTCATTTATGACCCGAGAAAACCATTTGACTGCATCGTTGTAGCGACCTAGCCTGCGATTGAGTTCCCCCATAAGATACATCAACCGCGCATTATTAACATCTGCCCCTTCGAGTTCATAAACCTTTACATAGGAAGCGAGGGCATTATCCAAAAAGCGCATTTCCTGCTCCTTGTCTCCTTTTTCCCGATAAAGCCAAGCAATATGATGCAATAGTCCGGCAACGACGCGTTCCTTCTCGTTCTTGATCTGGGCACAAAGCAGTGCTAATTTATAGGTTGTCATTGCTTCTTCCCAGGTACGTTCTCCACTAAAATCGCGTTTATTCCAATTTTTAACAATCGTCAGTTCGAAACGAGTGCGTACAGCTGGAGATAGTACACTAGAGAAATTTTCTGATTTAGCATAGCCACAATGAGGGCAGATTGAAACAACATAATAATCTGGATTAGCATATTTGTAGCGCACAAAAAAATCCGTGTCGTTAAAAGTAGCCTTCTTTAAACTCGAACGGACACGGGAGGTTTCAAATTCCTTCTCACAATAGCTGCATGTTTCTTTCACACGATACAAAGGTTCTAACAAGACATGACTTCCTCTCACTTGTTGTTGAAATCGGTAAGGTTAGAAAGGTTACCCGATGTTATTTTCTTATTGTATCACAGAGACTGCATGCAATATATAATCGATAAATTCTACGCAAACGAATGTGAAGTTCTCCTTACTCATACATATAAAGAGATAAGGAGGACAAACCTATGAAACGAAACCTTCCAGCAGCACTTCTGGTCATAACGGCTTCTTCGCTCTTTGTCCTATATTTGTTCCTTGCCTATCCCAGTGAAGGTTTAGCCGCGGCAATCAAGGGAACCGCCATTTGGTGGGATGTGCTTTTTCCGGCACTCTTTCCTTTTTTTCTTATTTCTGAGCTCATGCTGGGCTTTGGAATCGTCCATTTTTTTGGCACGTTGCTTGATCCTCTGATGCGTCCTTTATTCCGCATACCCGGGATCGGGGGTTTTGTGATGGCGATGGGATTTGCCTCCGGTTATCCGGTAGGTGCCAGATTAACCTCTCGTTTATGGGATCAAGGGCTCATAAACCGTGAAGAAGGAGAGCGACTGGTCGCTTTTACCACATCTTCTGATCCGATCTTCCTGATCGGGGCGGTTTCGGTTGGCTTCTTTGGCGACATGAGCATCGCCCTAATCCTTGCGGCAGCCCATTATGGTTCAGCTATACTCCTTGGCCTGCTCATGCGGTTTCATGGTCCCAAGGAGGTCCCACAACCTAGCCTAAATTTAGAGAAGCCATTCCGTAAACAAAAAAGCAGTTTATTAACCCGTTCCTTTGAAGCGATGCACAAAGCGCGAGTTCTTGACAAACGTCCGCTTGGTGTTCTGCTGAAGCAGTCGATTGCCTCGTCCCTCCAACTGGTTCTCATTGTTGGAGGCTTAGTTGTTTTATTTTCGGTATTCTTAGAGGGACTAAAGCAAAGTGGTTTGCTGCTATTGTTAACCATTCCTGTTAAAGCTCTATTGGGTCTAGCAGGACTTCCGGCTTCGTTATGTGATGCACTCGTCGGCGGCCTCTTTGAGGTCACATTGGGGGCCAAGGCAGCAGGCCAGACGGCACAAACTGCTCTCCAGTTCAAGGTGGCAGCGGCAGCATTTATTCTTTCCTGGGGGGGGTTATCGGTTCATGCACAGGTCGTCAGCTTGCTTCATCAGACGAATCTGCGCTATTACCCCTTCTTTCTTGCCCGACTACTCCATGGGTTTATGGCAACGGCTTTGGTTTTTGTTTTATGGAAGCCTCTTGCGCTTGGCAGCCATCGGGAGGCACTTGTTTTTCAACCCTTTACCTCCCCTCTATCTGCATTAGATATGGAGCGGTACGTTTCATTTCCTGCTTCACTCCTAACCTTGCTGTCGTTAACCGCATGCTTGCTTACAATTAAGCTTTTGCATTGGATTTTCAAACAATTGTATAATAGATTGGACTGACAAAATTTGATGGCTCCCCTGACAAAGGGCCACTCCAAGAAAGAGGTGCTCGCTTAAATGGCCTTGGAACATCGTATACCCGATCGTTTCTCACAGCTAGCCGACTTAACCTACAACCTGTGGTTCAGTTGGAATGAAGGAGCAGAGCGGCTATTCAAGCTCATTCATCCAGAAAAGTGGGAAGAACTGACCCACAACCCCGTTCGGTTGCTACGGGAACTGCAGCCCGAGGATTGGGATCGTCTCTCGCAAAGTAAGGAATTTGCAGATTTGTACGATCAGGTAGTGAAACAATGGACAAAGTATATGAATGACGCGGCTTGGTTTCAAGAGCATTACCCGGGAGAGGTTGCCGAACAGATTGCTTACTTTTCTGCAGAGTTTGGATTTCATGAGTCTCTTCCCATCTATTCTGGAGGTCTAGGCGTTCTTGCTGGAGACCATCTGAAATCAGCCAGCGATCTTGGCCTGCCTCTGCTTGGTGTTGGTCTTTTGTATCATAAAGGCTATTTCCGTCAAAAGCTTGATTCCGTCGGCAGCCAACAAGCAGAACGAGTGGAGCATAATTTCGCTGATCATCCCGTACTTCCTGTAAAGTTGAATGGGCAGGATGTTTTTATCGATGTGGAGGTTGGAAATGAGAAGGTCAAGCTCAAGATATGGGTTGCGCGCATCGGCCGTATCTCTCTTTACCTGCTCGACTCCGATCTCGCAGACAATTCACAGTATGCAAGAGAATTAACCTCTCAGCTTTATGGTGGAGGACAGGATATGCGTATAGCCCAAGAAATTATTCTGGGTATCGGTGGCGTTAAAGCCCTTCGTGCACTTGGTGTTCATCCATCGGCTTATCATATCAATGAAGGCCATGCCGCTTTTCTCTCACTGGAACGATTACGGGAATATATTCATGCCGGAATCCCTTATGACTCTGCACTTGAACTTGTGCGCTCCAGTACGATTTTCACTACACATACACCTGTACCTGCTGGTCATGATACATTTCCTATGGAGCTATTTAAAGCTAACCTCAATCCCCTCCTCTCCCAAATGAACTTTGAGCGCGATCGAATTGTTTCCCTTGGCTATGACCCGGCTAAGAACCAATTTAATATGACCTTTCTTGCACTCAATTGTTCTGCCATGCGTGGAGGAGTCAGTAAACTGCATGGTCATGTATCACGGATGATGTTTCAACGCTTCCACGGCTGCCTAGAGGTGGCTGATGTGCC
>JACMJI010000413.1 GCA_014380705.1 Gorillibacterium sp.
ATACATATCCATCCTTAACCTTGCTGCTTCTTTCAAGTCTGCCTGATCAGCCCGCAATCGCAATCGCTCTATACGCTTCTTAATCGCCTCTACCTCGGCTTTATGTTTGGCATTAGGTCGAAAGAATGATGTGCGCACCTTCATACAGGCAAGGGCTTCTTCAGCATATTGCAGGGCTTTGTTATAGTCCTTGATCTTGTGCTCAAAGTGCATAGCTAGCTCAATTAAGGGTTCGGTCGAGCGCAGTGCTTGTGCTCGGTAATAGTCCGTTGCCATCGTCCACATCTCAATAGAAAGATCAACTTGCCCTTGCTTCTTATAATAGGCAGCAATCGGCGTCCAGTAAGGTGCGCACTCTTCCGAACTGCGGTCTAGTAGATGTTGGAATGCTTGCTCTGCTAGTGCCATTTCCTCCATCTTGGCTAACCACAGCCCAAGTCGATAGACCTCCTCCGCCACCATCTGGTTAAGATCAAGAAGCCCGCTCAAGACGCGGCTAAAGTGAATAGACAAGCCTGCTAAAGAGAGGATATCGTACTCATTGTGAATGAAAACTCCCCGCAGGATTTCCGCATCACCCTCCGCTAGATAGCGAAAGTAGTAGACGGGGGCCATGGCACCCGGCAAATCATCAAATCGACTAAAGCCAAGCAGTTCCTCTTCCACCTTACCCAACCGACAGGACGGTAGGGTATGCTTCCATAAGCTGCGCGAAGGATGAAGAAAATCCAAATGCAGTGGGTCATGCATGCTTAGCTTCAATCGGTTCATGATATATCTTCCCTGAAGCAGAGGCCAGTCAAAGGCTTTACCATTATAGGTCACTAAATGGGTAAACCCGGCGGCCAGTTCCCCGAAGTAAGCCAGCATAGCCAGTTCTTCAGCAGGGTTGCGAATAAACAACTGCTCAATAACAAATTCATCCTCCCGATAGAAACCGATGCCCAGCATAAAGGCAACATTACCCGCTCCATGCCCAAGTCCAGTCGTTTCCGTATCGAAGTACAATAGCGACTGCGTTGAAGCCGGAAGCCTCGACGCTGAAAAGGAGCCTAATTTACCTCCGGTTGCAGCGATTTCACCTAGCTCATAACAACCATGCCGATGGGACAGGGGAAAACGCCGGGTTCGCTTGATAAAGGAGCCCCATTCATTCTCCACATATTCTGCTTCCAGTCCTATCCATTCGTTCCTTAAAGCTTGCCTGCTCCATTCCTCCATGCCCGGTTCCATTGCGTTCATATCCGATTCCATGGAGTCCATGTCCGATTCCACGGTATCCATGTCTAAATTCGGATTCAAATCCTTATCCATAGCGAGCAACCCATCCGCTGGGTTAATAGATGAAGAAACACGAGAACTCGTCTTCAATCGATTTAGTCGGTCCTTTAATCCGCTCATGACGCCGACTCTCCCGTCAGCCGGGCTAGCAATTCAAGAGCCTGCTCCTTACCCCGAAGTCCGACCTCTTCTATCGGTCCGACGCAGGCAGGACAGCCGCTTAAGCAGCCGCAGCGGGAAATCATCTCATAGGCTTGGCGAAGCAATTGACCATGCACATCATATAGTCTTTCGCTGAGTCCAACACCGCCCGGATAGCGGTCATAGAAAAATAGAGTCGGCAGCTTATTATGCACGGCCCGCACCTGAACAACCACGCGGATATCCATCGGGTCGCACATCAGATAAAGCGGAGCAATATGAACAAGTACATTGGACAGACCCATCAAGGCACTCTGAATATCATTCGGATTCTTGCCTGCGGTTGCTTGCTCCCCTAACGTAATCCAATAGGAGCTTGTATGGAGCTCCTCCTCGGGAAGATGAATTGGACCAGAGCCAATATTCTCATGCGTTCGTAGACGAAGCTTCTTAAAAATCGTTGGCTTGGCATTCACCGTTACTTCACCATACTGTCTCTGCAAACCCGCAAGCTCTTCTTCACGATGCACATGGAGCACCTTAAGCTGGACAGCCATCGAGGCGTCCGTGAAATAATCGACATTCACTTGACGAACATAAGCCTTCTTCTCTTCCCAATCCAGCTTCTCCACCTGGAATTGGACACCCTCATGAATGTAAATGGCTTCCTCGTGAATCAGTGTCGGGGCACCGAAGCGATCAACCTCTCCAAGGACTCGACTGCCATTCGTCATATCAATAATAATAAAGTTTTCTTGAGCCGCTGAACGAAGCGAAATATCGTGAGCTGGGAAAGATTGCTCCATCCAGTACCATCGATTATTCGCTCGGTGTAGGATATGCTCCTCAGTTAGAAATTCCAGAATTTCCACGAGCGATTCTCCCCCAAAGGATTCCCCTTCTTCGAAAGGCAGCTCGTAAGCCGCACATTTAATATGATCCACAAGGATGATCAGATTCTCAGGATTGATGAGCGCTCGCTCCGGTGGCTTTTCAAAAAAGTAACGGGGATTCGCAATAATATATTGATCCAGCGGATTGCTGCTCGCAACCAAAAAAGAGATTGAGCTTTCCTGCCTCCGCCCAGCGCGACCCGATTGCTGCCATGTACTGGCGATCGTTCCGGGGTATCCATTCATGACACAGGCTTGCAGCTGTCCAATATCAATTCCTAGCTCCAGTGCATTAGTGCTGACAACCCCGTGAATCTCTCCACTGCGTAAGCCTCGTTCAATCTCCCGTCGCTGCTGAGGCAGGTATCCCCCGCGATAGCCGCGAATCGTCTTTGAGCCGAGCTCATGCTTAACGAGATCTTGTAGATAAGTTAGTAAAATTTCCATGCGAACTCGACTGCGAGCAAAAACAATGGTCTGAATCCCATTTTTAAGCAGAAGCCCTGCAATCTTACGTGACTCAAGCACACTACTTTTGCGGATACCGAGCTGTTGATTCACCACAGGGGGGTTATAGAATACAAAATGCTTCTCACCTGAGGGTGAACCATTGTTATTGATTAGCGTCATCGGTTTGTTCGTAAGTCGTTCTGCATGCTCTTGTGGGTTCTCGATCGTAGCGGAAGCACATATAAACTGCGGGTCAGACCCATAAAACCGACAAATTCGTATCAGCCTGCGGATCACATTGGCCACGTGACTGCCAAAAACACCCCGATAGGTATGCAGCTCATCTATGATAATGTAGCGAAGATTCTCAAACAGCTTTACCCATTTCGTATGGTGAGGAAGAATGGCGGAATGAAGCATATCGGGGTTGGTCACGACAATATGTCCCGCATTTCGGATGGCTGTTCGTACAGTTGGGGGGGTATCCCCATCGTAGGTGTGGGTTTTAATGTCCGCACCCATCGCATTGACAGTCTCCAGGAGCTCAGACACCTGATCCTGCGCAAGTGCCTTTGTCGGAAAAAGATAAAGCGCGCGTGCCTTATCATCCTGCAAAATGGTATTTAGAACCGGAAGATTGTAGCACATGGTCTTGCCGGAAGCTGTAGGCGTTACAGCGACGACATGTTCTCCCCGTGCTGCTGCACGAAAAGCATCTGCCTGATGCGTATATAACGAGAAAATACCGCGGTCCGCTAATGCGGCTGCTATTCGGGAATCAAGCTCTGCTGGGAATGGTACACTTTGCGCATCCCGCGGGGGGATCGTTCGCCAGTGAGTCACCTGATTCATGATCTCAGGGGACTCTTTGATCAAGTCGATCATCTCCGTGATCGAAGATACTTTACCGGTCAACCGGTTCATCACAAAACCGTCCTTCCTTTAATCAACAAGACATAGATCAATTTCTCTCCATTGTACAGAATATACGTTCGTACAGCAATGCCTAAAGCGGACTGTTTAAATAAAGCTTTTTTTTCTATTGCCAGATGCTAAAGCCCGGTGTAATATTTCTAATGGCTGCCTTTTGCAGCCTCCTTGTTAAATTAATAGAAAAAAGGGGTGAAACTTCATGTATTTGTACACAAGATTATTTGCTTTTGTAAAACCCCATCTTGGTCGTGCGTTATTCGCTATTGTGCTGATGATGATTGGAGTATCGTTTGACCTCATCGCACCATGGCTTCTGCAAATGGCAGTCGATGATGGAATCAAAGCCAAGAAAATCTCGGTAGTCGTTATGTTCTGCCTCATGCTTGCAGGTGGACAGGTGATCAAAACGGGTATCAGCTATCTGCAAGGCTACAATCAGGAATTTGTCGGTCAAAGCGCTATTTTTGACATGCGGCAGAAGCTGTATGCTCACCTGCAGAAGCTATCATTCAATTACTATGACAAAGCCCAGACTGGACAGATTATGTCCCGGATGACAGGCGACGTGGATGCGATCAAGAATTTCATCTCATTCGGCTTCATCAATTTTATCTTAGGTGCCTTAACCTTCAGCGGCACGATCGTTGTAATGATGCTGATGAACTGGAAGGTGACCCTGATCAGTATGGCAACGGTTCCGCTGCTGATCTTTGCCCTTTATCAGTTCAATCGCAGGGTTGGTCCGGCATGGGGTGACATTCGTGAACAGATGGGCAAGCTTACAACCGTGTTGCAAGAGAACATTGCCGGAATCCGTGTGGTCAAAGCCTTTGCTCAGGAGCAGCTCGAAAAAACAAAGTTTGGCTCAAGGAATGAAACTAATTTTGACACCAACATGAAACGGGCTAAGCTCGAAGCGAATTCTTTTCCACTGATGGGTTTATATGGTGGGGCTGTATTCCTGCTGATGACCTGGGTGGGTGGGATTTACGTTTTGAAGGGTGAGATGTCCATCGGGACATTGACAGCTTTTCAATGGTACGCGCATGGTTTAATTTGGCCGCTAAATATGATGGGTTGGCTCATCAATATTATGCAGCAAGCCTTTAAAGCCGCACCACGCGTATTTGAAATTCTGGATGCCCCCATAGATATCGCTTCCCCAGTAGACGGTGGCGTAACTGCTGATCAAATCAGAGGTAAGGTTGAATTTGACAAAGTTACTTTCCGCTATGCTGAAACGGCTGAATCCGCCAGTTCATTGGTGCTAAATGAGCTTGAGATGACGATTCTTCCTGGTGAAGCCATTGCTATTCTTGGTGGAACCGGCTCTGGTAAAAGCTCATTGATTCAGATGATTGGTCGTTTCTATGACGTGACCTCAGGAGCTGTCCGCATCGATGGTCGGGACGTACGTGACTACAATCTTCATAGCCTGCGCACGAAAATCGGCATTGTCCCCCAAGAAACGTTTCTCTTCTCCGCTTCCATTCGCGAGAATATTGCCTTTGGCAATTTGGAGGCTACAGAAGAACAGATCGAGGCGGCAGCACGTCGTGCGCATATTCATGAATTCATTCTAACAATGCCGAATGGCTACGATACCATCATCGGTGAACGAGGGGTCGGCCTCTCCGGCGGTCAGCGGCAGCGTGTCGCTCTTGCCCGCGCCATTCTGATGGATCCTCCAATCCTCGTATTGGATGAGGCCACGGCAAGTGTTGATACCGCTACGGAATCAGCCATCCATGATGCATTGCACGAAGTAATGAAGGGTAGAACCACCTTCATCGTAGCCCAGCGTCTCTCCTCGATTCAACGCGCAGATCGTATCGTCGTGCTTGAAAACGGGAGAATTGCTGAACAAGGAACACATCAAGAGCTTATGGCCAAGGGTGGGTTTTTCCATAAGCTTTTCCACCTACAACAAGATACGCTGGAACAATGGGAGCAGGATTCCCAAACAAATAACAATAACCACGTAAGCGTGGCAACAAGGGGGTGAGCACATGAGTCAAGTAGAATGGGATTCTGAGGAAGAAGTCGAGAAAAGGTTTAACCGAACCTACATGCTCCGCATGATAAGCTACCTCAAGCCCCACAAAAAAACGTTAACGGTTGTTGCAATCGTCGTTCTGATCAACATGCTGCTCAGTCTGTCTGAGCCTATGCTGATCCGTTATGTAATCGATGAGGGTATGGAGAAGAAAAGCATGCAAGCGATCAACATCTTCGCCATCTCCATCATCTTTATTCGCGTTGTATCTTTCTTCCTCGGCCGCATTCAGATTCGTAAAGTTAATTTTACTGGCCAGCGTATTCTCTATGAGCTGCGCCAACAGCTCTTTGATCACCTCCAAACCTTGTCCTTTCGATTCTTCGACGGTCGCCCCGCCGGCAAAATCATGTCAAGGGTTACCAACGACACGAATGCGATCGGTGAACTGATCAACGGTGGTCTGGTTACGATCATTATGGAGCTGACTCATCTTATCGGAATCGTCATCATCCTATTGTACTGGGATTGGAAACTCGCCCTTATGGCGTTTACTGTGCTTCCCTTCCTGGTTCTACTTGTAAGCGGCTTTCGCACCAGGATTGAGAACGCTTGGGGACGTTCGCGTAAGACCATGTCTGCGATTAATGGTAACCTCAACGAGACGATTCAAGGCATTCGTGTCATTCAAGCATTCTCCAGAGGATCTGAGAATGAAGCCAAGTTTCACACCATCAACACCCGGAACAAAAATGCATTTATGCGTGCGGTTTCCCTGGAGCTTAGCGTATGGCCGCTCGTTGAGTTGATCGGTATGCTGGGCACCGTAATTGTCCTCTGGTACGGCTCAGTACGTGCGATAAGTGGAGAATTAAGCGTAGGCTTCATCGTCGCGTTCATCAACTACCTATGGCGTTTCTGGGGACCCTTGTCCGCATTATCCAAAGTGTATAGTCAACTGCTTTCCGCGATGGCGTCGGCCGAACGGATCTTTGAAATCCTCGACACCGAGCCGGAAATTAAGGATCAGCTAAACGCCAAACCCATGCCTCCAATCCAAGGTCACGTTGTCTTTGAAAATGTGCATTTTACCTATGAAGCCAACAAGCCTGACGTTATCAAGGGGCTCAATTTTGAAGCCAAGCCAGGACAGCGGATTGCACTAGTCGGTCCAACAGGTGCGGGTAAGAGTACAATCGTCAACCTGCTGATGCGATTTTATGACCCGACTGAGGGCAGAGTTATTATTGATGGCCATGACCTGCGGGACGTCTCTTTGCCCTCGTTGCGCAGTCAGATGGGCATTGTTCTTCAAGACTCCTTCATTTTCTCGGGAACCATCGAAGAGAATCTGCGTTATGGTAAAAAAGAGGCTACGGATGAGGAACTATCACGCGCTGCCCGCAGTGTAAGAGTGGATAAGATTGCTGAACGCTTTCCTGAGGGTTTTCAGACACAAGTAGAGGAACGCGGCTCCAAGCTCTCCGTTGGGCAGCGACAGCTGCTCGCATTTGGGCGTGTTCTGCTCGCGAACCCTAACATTCTCATCTTGGATGAAGCTACATCCAGTGTGGATACTGAGACTGAACAGCATATTCAGGAAGCACTGGATACCCTTCTAGAAGGCCGAACCTCCTTCATAATTGCTCACCGGCTTTCTACAATTCGCAGCGCGGATGTCATTCTGGTTATCCAGGACGGCGAGATTGCGGAGCAGGGTTCACACGAGGAGCTGCTTCGAAGCAAAGGCGTCTATGCCAACCTCTATTACAATCAGTTCGCGATGCAACAGAATCTTGCCCTTCGTGCCGCAGGTAACGAATAATCGTTTGTCTCCTTTGATTTATTCGTGAATCAGTGGAATTAATGGCATTAATTAAATGATATATAGAGAGCAAAAAGGAGCCTAAAAGGGCTCCTTTTTAGACATAAAAGAATTTATAAGTTTTTTTGTTACTCTTTTTTTATTTTAGACACTTCTTTCAATTTGGCCCGCTAAATTCTTTTATATATGCATACTTTAATCTTGTTGGATATAAATCCTGCAAAAAGTGCAGTATTTTTAATAGTCTGACTTTTCTCGAACCCAAAAACTGCAAATCTACATAAATCTTTGAGTGGGCTACTCGTTTCGGTTATCCCACCGGAATAAAGCTGTAAAACCGCCGGAATTTCACGTTTTATAGTCCATATAGCCCTGAACTCCTGCACTTTTGCATCAATTATCCAATTTAACCGATAAGCTTAA
>JACMJI010000414.1 GCA_014380705.1 Gorillibacterium sp.
AGTCTGGTTTCTGTAGCACTGCAGCAGTTCACCCGCCTCATCTGTAGCGAACATGAAAATTCGGCCAACTGGAACCCTTCTACCTCCACACATCTGAACCTAGACTCACTATTCCTGAAGCTAACTTCCGTAATTTTTTCCAGTCATTTCATCTCATTTCATTTCCTGTAATCTCATTTCATTTCATTTCCTGTCATTTCATTTCATTTCCAGTCATGTCATTTTATTTTGCGGTACATTTTTTCGCTGTTATTTACGGGTACAAAACGCTCCGTGTAATGGGTGAAGTTTATGGATTCCCGGTTTCCAAGCACAAGTAAACCATTTAGGCAAAGACTATCGTAAATAAGACGGTGAACCTGGTCTTGTAGGCTTTTGTTGAAATAAATTAGCACATTGCGGCAAAAGACCACATTAAATTCATTGAAGGACTGGTCGGTGACCAGGTTGTGATGGGCGAACAAAATATTATTGAAAAGCTCAGGGTGGAACACCGCATAATCATTCTTCACCGTGTAATATTTAGAGAATTCCTCCGTGCCTCCAGCCAGTAAATAATTACGCGTATAATCCTGCATTTTGCGCAAGGGGATGCTGCCCTTCTGTGCCTGCAGAAGTACTTCCTTACTCATATCTGTAGCATAGAGCTGTGCTCGATCCGCAAGACCTTCCTCATGCAGAAGAATAGCCATGGATAGAACTTCCTCCCCGGTAGAACAGCCCGCATGCCAGAATCGCAAACTGTGAGCTTTTCTAAGTTCCGGGATAAGCTCTCGACGGATGCTAAGAAATAAGGCAGGATCACGAAACATTTCCGTTACACTGACCGATAGGCTGGACAATAGGGATGTCATATGTTCTGGATGATGCAACACCTTTTCCTGCAATGCAGATACACTGGTTAGTCCAAAGGCATGAATACGATGCCAAATTCTTCGTCTCAAGGATGAAAAGGCGTAGTTGCGAAAGTCATACCCATAGAGCCGGTATACCCCCTCCAGAAGGAGTTCAATCTCTAGTCGCTCCCGTTCCTCATCCCTTGACATGATGGGCGAAAGAGCATTCTTAGCTTTATCAGGTTCCCACTCTCCATTAGGAATCGTTCGATGATTCGTAGCCAGTCCCCTCTTCCCCTAAAACCAAGCATTTATAACTTGACACTCCCCATACCTAAAGGCAGGGGATTCTTGGTGATGAAACGTCAATTCATTTCTGGTAGACGAGTATGACCCAATGTAATCATGACCATACACATATCATCATGCTGATCTTTGCGTTCATCTTCAGGTAAAATATGATCAAAAACCACCTCTATATCACCCGTAGGAGCCGAAGCAAGCTCTGTCATTAGATTACGGTCTGTATGTTCAACAGCTTCCTCAAGACCATCCGTAAAGAGGAAAATGCGTGCATTATCCCGATAATTTATAATGGTTTTTGTGATATTAATGTGGTCAAAAAAACCTACCGCACAGGAGCCTATATCTAGAAGCTCAGGTTTAGCTCCATCCATAAGCAACAAACCTGGCGGGTGCCCGGCATTGACATACTCAATCGTTTGGCGCTCTGTATCAATAACCATATAGATGGCAGTGAAATAATAATGAATAAAATGATCGCGGTTATAAAGCTGGCTCATGTACCGATTCAATTCGTTGATGACAAGCTCTGGGTCTATGAGGCGGGTGATGGTGTCTTTTAGTACGGATGAGATAAACATACAGACTAATGACGAGGAAATACCGTGACCCATCATATCCAGCAAAATGATTCCATAGCTATTATCATCAATGTGATACCAGCTGTACATATCCCCTGCTAGTTCAGAGGTTGGATAATAGCTGGCGTTAATGGATATGCTGCCGCACTTAATCGGATCGCTGAGTACGCTCAATTGAACCTGCTTGGCTAAATCCAATTCATTATGAATTCTTCGATCCCGGTCAATATGCCAGTTAATTTCCTTCTTGAGTCTGAGGGCAACACGAATTCGTGCCATCAGCTCGATCTTATTGATCGGCTTCATCACATAATCCATCGCACCCGCATCAAGCGCCTCGGCGAGTTTAGTGGAATCCCCAAGGGCAGTGACAATAATAATCGGGATGTCCTTTAAGCTTTCTACCTGCTGAATTCGGCGGCAGGCTTCCAGCCCATCAATTTCCGGCATCATCATGTCCATTAGGATCAGGTCTACCGATCTTTCAAGCGGTTCCCTTGTATCCATTCGAAGATATTTAAACAATTCATACGCAGAGCTTACAGCAATACAGTCAGTATAGCCTTCGCTTTTCAGTATTTTCTCAATAATAATTAGATTTACCGGGTTATCATCCACGATCATTATGCTCATATGTGACCATCCCTTCGTTTACTTACAAGACTGCACTAGCCCATGCGAACGCTTTTCGCTCCAGCAGCTCTAAACCGTTCTTATGTTCATCGTAATCTACTTCGTCTTGTCCATAAATTCCTGGATAAGCTCCATAAAAAGCACACCATAACGCAGAAACTTCGCTTCACCTACACCCTTGATCGAGAGCATGGCGCTGCGGTCTACAGGCAAGGCTTGGCTCATCTCACGAAGCGTGCTATCGGGAAATACAACATAGGGCGGAACATTCTCCTGCTCAGATATCTCTTTACGCAAGCTGCGGAGACGATCGAACAGTTCTTGGTTGCCTTTTTCTTCTCTTTTTACCACGATTCTTCGTTTCTGAATAACGGGTTCATCCCCTTTTAAAACTCGACCGGCTTTGGGCTGAAGCTTGAGTACCGGGTACTTCCCCTCTGTTAACGCAATATACCCTTCGGCACTTAAGGTATGAATGAGATCCGTAATTTCCTTCTCGGTATAAGCTTTCATCAGACCATACGTCGGCAGCTGCTCGAATCCAAACTGACGCACCTTCTGGTTCCGCGAGCCCTTGAGCACCTGACTCACAATCGATGCCCCAAAACGTTCCTTCATCCGATAAATACAAGAGAAAATCATCTGCGCTTCCCGGGTAAGGTCGGTCATTTGCACCTCATCGCTACAGCTGCCACAGTTGCCGCATTCCTCAGGAGCCTCTTCACCAAAATAGTTCAATATATACCCACGCAAGCAGCGCGACGTATGGCAGTAATCAACCATAGCCTGAAGCTTGCGGTATTCGTTCATTTTGCGATCAGGATCCAGCAGGGTCTCTTCTATAAAAAATTTCTGAATAATCGTATCCTGAGGACTAAACAGCAGAATACATTCGCCTGCCTCACCGTCTCGACCTGCCCGCCCCGCCTCCTGGTAATAGGCTTCCATATTCTTCGGCATATTATAGTGAACCACATAACGGACGTTGGACTTATCAATTCCCATCCCAAAAGCATTGCTTGCCACCATCACACGAATATCATCAAAAAGAAAACGGTCCTGCGCCTCCTTACGATCACGATCCGAAAGCCCCGCATGATATTTGCCTGCGGCAATTCCTTTTTTGCATAGCAGTTCGCATAGGGAATCGACATCCTTACGCGTAGAGGCATAGATAATACCTGCTTGTTCCTTGCGCTGCTCAATAAAATTCAGCAAGTAATCCTGCTTGTTCTCCCCTTTAGCCACAGAAAATTTCAGGTTCGACCGATCAAAGCCAGTCATTACCACATTCGCCGCCGGAATACCTAAGTAATTAAGAATATCCTTCATGACTTCAGGTGTGGCTGTAGCCGTAAAGGCTGCTACCCGGGGCCGCTGCGGCAATTCAGCTAGCAGCTCAGCAATCCGCCGATAGCTCGGGCGAAAATCATGACCCCACTGAGAGATACAGTGTGCTTCATCAATGGCTACCATGGAAACTGGCAGCGTTTCGAGCAGGTGACGAAAGCTTTCGGACTCCAATCGTTCGGGGGCAATATAGATCAACTTATATTCCCCTTGCTCTGCCTTGCGTAGTCTTCGTCCAACCTCTGAGCTGGTGATGGAGCTATTGATAAAGGTTGCATCAATCCCTATATTGATGAGGGTATCGATCTGGTCCTTCATTAATGAAATCAGTGGCGAGACAACAAGTGTCACCCCAGGGAATAATAACGCCGGTATCTGGAAGCAGATGGATTTGCCGCCTCCTGTAGGCATAATACTTAAAGCATCGTTGCCGGTAAGAATCGAGCGAATCGTACGCTCCTGTCCCGGTCGAAAGCTATCGTAGCCGTAATAACGCTTCAGAATCTGTAAGGCTTGCTGAAACAAGATAGTCCCTCCCATGTGCTCTATATAACTAGAATAACGCAAAATGTTCGGATAAGATAGGCAGATGGGGGCAGCGGACTTACGAATTAAGAAGCATAGGATGCGTCGTTACCATAAATTGTATGTTTTTGCCATATTGACATTATTTCATGCTTTTAATATAGTGATAGTCAGTGTTCATAATTAAATAGTTGGTTCTTCTTATTCAGAGTGGCGGAGGGAAAGGCCCGATGACGCCCGGCAACCGTCCTGTTGTTACAACAGGCAAATTGGTGCCAATTCCTTCGGAGTTCAATGAACTCCGATAAATGAGAAGGGACCCTTAGAGCAATTTTAAGGCCCTTTTTCGTTATTTGAAAAAGGGCTTTTATCTATATCCGAATGTATTAACTGATTATAAAGCTACATTCTGATTCCGCTTCAGTAAATAAGCTTGAAAAGAGGTGACATAAGCTTGATCCAATTAAATCAAATGAACAAAAGCTATAAAGTTGGTTCTACGCTCATCCCTGCCCTTAAAAATATTAATTTATCTGTGAATAAGGGAGAGATCTTCGGGGTGATCGGTCATTCCGGTGCAGGAAAAAGCACCTTAATTCGATGTATCAACCTTCTGGAGCGGCCTACATCGGGACAGGTTTTTGTTGGTCATGTTGAGATGACGCTCCTTCAGGAGAAACGATTGCAGGAGGAACGCCGCCGGATCGGGATGATCTTTCAGCATTTTAACCTGCTCTCATCGGCAACAGTGACGGATAACATTGCTTTTCCCTTAACGCTCGCCAAGCAATCGAAAGCAGAAGTGAAGCGCAAGGTAGATGAGCTGCTGGGCTTGGTGGGGCTTACGGATCACCGCGATAAGTATCCTGCGCAATTATCGGGGGGTCAGAAGCAGCGTGTCGGTATCGCTCGAGCGCTTGCCGGGGACCCGCATGTTCTGCTCTGTGACGAAGCGACGTCAGCTCTCGATCCCCATACGACCAATTCGATTCTAGCTTTGCTAAGGGATATCAACCAAAGGTTTGGACTTACCATTGTCCTCATTACGCATGAAATGCATGTTATCCGTTCCATCTGTGATCGCTTAGCGGTCATTGACAATGGAGAAATTGTTGAAACCGGCAATGTTCTCGATGTGTTCCTCAAGCCCCAGCACCCAACAACAAGAGGCTTTATTGAGCAAGCGGATGATTCAGCGGAGCTTCGGGAAGCCATTGCTCACGAGAAGGCTGCCGGAAGACATACCATTGCGCGTTTAAGCTTTGTCGGGGAGATGACCTATCAGCCCATTCTCTATGAGGCCATGAGGGAAACCGAAACATCGTTTGCTATCCTCCAAGGAACGATCTCGAGGATGAAGGATACACCCTACGGTCAGCTGGTTGTTGAGCTTGACGGCGATGACGGCCGGGTCGAGAAAGCCCTGCAGCTGCTTCAGAGTCGTGGCGTGGAGGTGGAGCTTCTATGAACCCAGGTTATATAAACGAATTATTACAGCAAATCAATTGGCCCGAAATCGGGGCAGGGTTGCTATCTACATTACTCATGCTCAGTATATCCACCTTATTTACGGCAATCATTGGACTCCCACTAGGGATTCTATTATTCCTGTTCTCACGGGGTCAACTTATTGAAAACCGCATCGTTTACGTTATTTACTCTGTTATTGTTAATGTTCTTCGTTCGGTGCCCTTTATCATCTTGATGATCCTTGTCTTTCCGGTCACCAAGTTCATTGTAGGCACAACCATCGACGTGCGTGGGGCAATTCCGCCGCTTGTCATTGCAGCGGCACCGTTCTTTGCCCGGCTGGTTGAAACGTCGCTGCGCGAGGTGGATCGTGGCGTCATTGAGGCCTCGCGGGCCATGGGAGCGAGCCATTCCCAGATCGTATGGAAGGTTCTGCTGCCAGAAGCACGTCCAGGTTTAATTGCCGCCCTCACCATAACAACCGTTAACTTAGTGTCGTACACGGCAATGGCCGGAGCTGTTGGAGCTGGCGGCCTGGGAGACCTGGCCATCCGTTATGGGTACTATGGATTCAAGCTCGGAATTCTGCTTATAACCGTAGCCCTGCTCATCGTCTTAGTACAGATTTTACAAACCGTTGGCGACCGACTCGTGCTGCGGTTTGTCCGCAAATGATTTTACAATAACAGGAGGCAATTATGATGAAAAAATGGTTTGCACTTGGTACATCGCTCGTCTTAGCCCTTAGCTTATCTGCATGCGGTAAAACTTCAGATTCCACAACAACCACCCTCAAGATCGGAGCAACTGCTGTTCCCCATGCGCAAATATTAGAGCATATCAAACCTGCTTTGTTGAAAGAAGGCATTAAGCTCGAAGTTAAAGTCTTCAACGATTATGTTTTGCCCAACACACAAGTGAGCGAGAAAGAGCTTGACGCTAATTTCTTCCAGCACGTTCCCTACCTTGAGAACCAAAACAAAGAACGTGGGCTGAATCTAGTCAACGTCACAGGTGTCCATATTGAGCCAATCGGTCTTTACTCAGGCAAGCTCAAAAGCCTTGAAGAGTTGACTGACGGTGCTTCGATTGCTATTCCTAACGATCCTTCTAACGAGATTCGTGCCTTGCTGCTCCTGCAAAAGGCGGGTTTGATCAAACTGAAGGATGGTATTAAGTATGAAGGTACTGTGAATGATATTGTGGAGAATACGAAAAACCTGAAATTCAAATCACTTGATGCCGGCATGATTCCACGTAACTTAAGTGAAGTGGATGCGGCGATTATCAACACCAACTTTGCCTTGGAAGCGAAGCTTTCACCGACCAAGGATGCGCTTTTTATTGAAGCAACGGATTCTCCCTATGTAAATATTCTAGTCGCACGGGAGGATAACAAAGACTCCGATGCCATCAAGAAGCTGGCAACCGCGCTCACTTCTGAAGATGTGAAAGACTTTATTCAGAAGGAATATGGAGAAGCCATTGCTCCGGCATTCAAATAATGGAATTCATTGAGGCGACCTTAGGTCGCCTCAGGCTGTTTAAGAAACCAGTGACGAGGTTTCTTAAGCAGCCTTTTTCCTAGAACGCCACATGTTTGTTTTCTAAATATTCTAATAATGAACCTAAATATGAGAAATAATGTGCTACAATATGAGTATGGGTTTGAGACTGGCATAAACGGTTTAATATCATAGTAAGCGCGAGGTTGGAATACCCTTAGAGAAATAGGAGTTTCAATGCAATTCACGGGAGGAAAGCCATAATGGTGAAAAGAACCGATGAAGTGAAGCAGAGCCTACTAGAATTAGCCCGCATCTATCAGCCGAAAGACGCTCGCTCGTTTGTTAACGAATTTGTCCGCAAATATCGAATTACGAAAGGGTATGAAGATGAGCTTACTCATATGGTCAAGGTTGAAATGAGCAAGGTCAAGGTGCCGGTTTAGTTAAATGAAGCCCAAACAGCAGCCAGTATCACATACTCAAAAGGTCATTAACCCAATGAAATCATTCATATAACCCTGACCTTCCTAGGTCAGGTTTTTCTTCGTATGTCTGAATGTATTAAATATTAGGGATCTATGCACGATTGTTCGTCTTTAACATCCTATGGTACAATGCAAGGATGTATTGATATATAAGGAGGATTCCAATGCTTATTATTGGAATTGCCGGTGGAACCGGTTCCGGCAAAACAACAGTCGCTAGATCCATCATTAAGGAAATAGGTTCGGAGAACGCAGCTTTGCTTCTTCAGGATAACTTCTACAGGGATGGCTCACATCTTACAATGGAGCAACGGCAACGCAATAATTACGATCATCCCGATTCATTCGAGAATGAACTGCTAATTGCTCAGTTAAAGCTGCTAAAAAGCGGAGCAGCGGTTGATATGCCCGTTTACGACTTCACTAGCCATACAAGATCATCTGAAACCATCAGGCTGGAGCCTCGTCCTGTTATTGTGATCGAAGGCATCCATGCGATGTATAGTCAAGAATTACGTGATGTCCTTGATATTAAAATTTTTGTCGATACCGAACCAGACATCCGCCTCCTGCGCCGAATTATTCGTGACATGAATGAACGCGGTCGGACCTTGGATTCCATCCACACGCAGTACATCAGTACCGTCAAGCCGATGCATGACGCCTTCATCGAACCCTCCAAGAAGTATGCAGATATCATCATCCCAGAGGGCGGGGAGAATGAGATTGGCATATCCTTAATTACCGCCCGCATCCAACGTTATATTAACGAGTTGTGGCAGTAAAATTAAAAAGACTTCCGCTATCGCAATTGCGATATGTGGAAGTCTTTCTTTATTCAGGATTACTTGATGTCATCCTTCTTTAACTTGAATATTTCGCTGATTGCACCCATGCTGCCGAGGGTATCCATGGCACCTGTTGGGATGAATATTTTGTTAGCTGGACCCTTGGACATTTCGATCAAGGCTTCGAAGGATTTGTAAGCAAGGATATTCTCGTTAAGACCTGCTGCTAACAGCAACTCAATCCGAGATTTCTCAGCTTCAGCAACGGACTGGATCGCTTTCGCTTGACCCTGTGCCTCGAGCTCTTGAGCCTGACTGAAGCCTTCTGCTTGACGAACACGAGCTTCCATCTCCCCTTCTGCACGAAGGATCTTACTCTGCTTATCCCCTTCTGCACGAAGGATCATATCTTGTCTTGCCGCTTCTGCCTCAAGGATAACTGCACGCTTGCTGCGCTCTGCCTTCATCTGCTTATCCATGGCTTCCTGGATATCATGAGGAGGCTTGATATCGACAACTTCAACACGTTCGATGCGAACGCCCCATTTCTCAGTTGCTTCATCTAAGGCAATACGCATTTCAGCAGAGATCTTCTCCCGGCCAGAAAGGGTTTCATCTAGCTCCATTTTACCGATAATTTGACGAAGTGTAGCGGTTGTAATATTACGTACACCAGATACATAGTCATAAATGCCATAAGTTGCCTGCTCTGGACCTACAACTTGATAGAAGATGATGTTGTCGATCTGAACTTGAACGTTATCCTTAGTAATTACCATCTGTGGAGGAACGTTCGCTTGTTGGATACGCAGGTCATGATACGTACGAACCTGCTCAATTAGAGGAATTAGAATGTTAAGACCCGGCGTTAGCAAACGGTGGAATTTACCCAATCGTTCAACTACTCCATTACGCTGTTGTGGAACAATCTTGATGGTCATTGAAACGAGAACAATAACGAATACGAGTATGGCTAGAATAATGACTAACGTTGCATTTGGCACTAGATCGCCTCCCATTTTTGGACTTCAACTACGGTACTGCTTCTGTTCAGGATAATGACTTGCTCACCCGCTGCCAGAGGATTATCCGCTTTCGCACTCCATGTTTCATTCCCCACTCGCACGATCCCTAGCCCTTCTTCAGGAATTCCTTCGACCACTACCCCTTGTTTACCGACGAGATCGTCAATGGCATCCCGAAAGCCTCGAGAAGTATGCAATCGTCTGGTAAGCGGCTTAACGAAAACAGTAAGGACCAAAGCTACAATACAAGCAACAACAACCTGCAACAAGTACGCTTCAGGAAATACAAAGGCAACAACGAATGCGACAAACGCACTCGCCCCAAACGTGAGTAGATAAAACGTAAGCGTGAACATCTCGGCCACAATTAGCACTACACCAATCACGAGCCATATGACCCAGGCCATGCTGCACACCACCTTAATTATTATTTACCCTTATTGATACGTATAACCGGGTGGAAAGTATTCAAATCTTTTGCGGCACACATACAGGCCTGATCAAGCATAAACTATCTCAGCTTATTATACTTCGCCAAGAAGGGGGGAAATACCTTGCCAGCCGCCCGAATAATCGTCGATTTAGCGGATCGCCAGCTCTATTTACTGCGAAGGAATATCGTGGAGCGTTCCTTTCCAGTCGGAATTGGTCGAATGGTCAGTGAAACACCACGCGGTGAATTCCATATTATCAACAAACAGAAGAACCCAGGCGGTCCCTTTGGTGCGCTATGGATGGGCCTCTCCAAGCCACATTATGGCATTCATGGCACTAATAATCCCGCCTCGATCGGCCATTTGGTCTCGAACGGCTGCATTCGAATGTATAACGATGATGTGCTTGCCTTATCCAAGCTCGCCCCTGTTGGAACACAGGTTACGATTCGAAGCTGACCTCAAACGGTTATTGTGCATTAATTCACTGAAATTTGTCATACGCTGAATTATAATGGGACAAACAATACTCGGAGAACGAGGTGTCCCCATTCCACTAAACCAATATTATTCCCTCGATTCGACGTCCATGCTATGCTCCATTATGTACCAGAAGCAGTCCATCAGTGTTTGGCAACAGGGTCAATTATTGGATTATGCCGATCAGATTGACCAGGTCACCAAGCTTTACGTTATGCTCAACGGTACGAAATACCTTCGAGCCTTATGTGAATTTAAGGCCTTGCAATCACCTGAGCGCGTTCTAATAGCTGGAATATAAAACCGGGGGTACCTGCATTAAATGAAGAAAA
>JACMJI010000415.1 GCA_014380705.1 Gorillibacterium sp.
GAGCTTGATGCCTATTTAACGAAAATTGAGGGCTCCTCAGGATATATGCAGGTTCAGATGGGTGACTCCTCTGGGAAAGCAGCCAAATATTTGATGAGTTGGAGCCATTTTTATAATTCAGACTGGTTGCTACTTGAATTTACGCCATGGAACAAAATAACGGCAGGAAGCTTAAGGCTGGCGGTCGTGATCCTGGGCGTTGGTTTACTCGGGGCTTTGGCCATCCTGTTCTTTGCTTTATATGTAGCGAGGCAATTTACGAAGCCGATTAGCCTGCTGTTATCCGCGATGAACCACTTTGCTGTTAAGCAAGAGGTGGTCAAGCTACCCATGGACTACAATAATGAATTTGGCTCGATGTTCAACGGCTTTCGAAAGCTGACCGAGCGGGTTATTACGCTTTACGACTCCTTAAAAAAGGAGTTTCGGCAAAAAAAAGAAGCGGAGATTGCCGCCCTGCAAGCGATGATCAACCCACATTTCCTCTATAATACACTCGACCAAGTGAATTGGATGGCGATTGAAGCGGGGCAGGAGAAGATTAGCGATGTTCTGGAATTAATGGGCAAGATGTTCCGGATTGGATTATCCAATGGCGAGAAGTTTATTTCAATTGAAGATGAAATCACCCATATGTCCTGCTATTTAAGAATCCAACAAATTCGCTGGGGAGAAGGTCTTGTTTTTTCTATCGATATGGAAAAAGAGTTACTTGAAAGTTTCGTGCCGAAACTGGTCCTGCAGCCTTTCGTGGAGAACGCCATTGTGCATGGGTTCCATGGACGCATGACGGGCATCGTCACGATCACGGGGAAACGAGAAGGACAAGATATCGTATTCCGAATTGCCGATAACGGTGTCGGCATTCCGTCAGATTGGTCCGCAAGACCGCGGCGCAAAACTGGGGGCTATGGCATTCGAAATGTGGCGGAACGGTTAGATATTTATTATGGGGCTCCTTATGGGATATTGATTGAGCCGATTCCTTCGGGGGGGACAGAAGTGACGCTTCGCTTGCAGTTCATCACAGATAAAGCCCATTTGGAAGAGAGGAGTACTTAACATGTGGAGCATCGCGCTGATTGATGATGACCGACAAGTATTGCAAAGTATGAAGAGGGCCATTCCTTGGGAAGATCTGAATGCAGCTTGTGCCGGGGAAGCGATGGATGGCGAAGCAGGACTGCGAATGGTTGCGGAGACACAGCCAGATATTATTATTACCGATATATATATGCCTGTCATGAATGGTCTCGATATGATCAGCGAGCTGCGCGATAATGGTTATAGCGGAAAAATTATTATCCTGAGTGGCTACGCAGATTTTGAATACGCGCGCAAGGCGTTGCGATTAGGTGTGGATGACTATTTATCCAAGCCGGTTACTTTAAAAACACTAGAGACCGTTCTAAAGCAGGCCATGCAGCAGTTGGAAGATAAACTAGCCATTGACTATAAGCACGAGGATCTACGCAAAAAACTCGAACTCTATGAACCGTTTGTTGAAAATGAATGGTTGAAATCCCTTGTAACCGGCTCTAAGACGGCTGGTGAACTGGAGGCCTATGTACTGCGGCATCCTCATCTTTCCGCAAAAAGTCATATGGTCATGAGTGTTGAAATTGTCCGAACAGATCGGGTATCAAGTATAAGCGATTGGAATTTGTTTCGCTTTGCAGTTATGAATATTACGGAAGAGATTTTACAGGAAGAGTGGCCGGATTCCGCCTATATCCAGTTTCACAGCAATCATGCTGCGGTACTGCTTCATATCCCTACTACGGAAGAAGTCTCGTTATCTATCGAAAAGATAGGAATCATTGGTAAGCGAATCATTCGCTGCGTATACGATACACTTCATATACAGCTTCTTATCGGTCTTGGCCAAGTGAAATCGGATTGGAGAAAGATACGAGAATCATCAGAAGAGGCCTTTGCGGCCTTAACATTCAGGAACAGTCCCCTATCTCCCGAGTAAGATCTCTATCTTTACCAGACGGAATCAGCACAAGAGCCGATATCGAGCAAAGCGATGTTGAAGACGGTAACGTTCTACCAAGAACTAGCCGAAGCGGTTCGCCAAACACAATCACATCGCGCATCCGAACTCATTGCTGCTTTTATCAGGAATATGGATGTAAATTACA
>JACMJI010000416.1 GCA_014380705.1 Gorillibacterium sp.
CTTGCGCCGGGAAAAAACGATCCTTCGCATGAGCACGATTCTGACCATTCTTCTCCGCATCAGCGAGAATCCCATCCACAGTCTCCTTCAATTGAACTGCCTTAGCATCGCCTGCCTTCAGCAGTTTTTCGACGGAACCCCGAAGGCCTAGATGCTTACCTAACAGCATCTCCCAATTAATGTAGGGAATGAGATGGTTCAGTGGGTAATTCTTAAGTATATGACGGTCCATATCCGGCGCAAGGTAAATCGGTACGTCTTTATCGATTGAGGTGTTCCGCGCCCAAGTTAACGTGATTCCATCCAGATTCTTATTGCCCGTCTCCTGCACAAAGGAAGACTTGCTATCGCGAAGTTCTTCTATCAGCTTTAGACGTTTATCTGGATCACTCAGATTATTGGCGATATTAAGCCCATCCATAGCGTCTTTCGCATAAAGGACAAGTCCCTCATACTCCGGCTGAATGCGTGTTTTGGTAAATTTACGTGTCAAGGCTGCTCCGCCTACGAGGATAGGCACATCAATGCCGGCATTGCGCAAATCCTGTGCGGTAATAATCATCTGCTGCGCTGATTTGACTAGCAGTCCCGAAAGCCCAATGGCATCCGGTTTTTCCCTATGAAAAGCTTCAATCATCTTGTCAGGGGGTACTTTAATCCCTAAATTGATGATTTGAAAGCCATTATTAGATAATATAATTTCAACTAGATTTTTACCAATATCGTGGACGTCGCCTTTAACGGTTGCTAACAGAACTTTACCTTTTACAGCCGTTTCGTTTTTCTGCATAAACCCTTCAAGGTAAGCGACAGAGGCTTTCATCACCTCTGCACTCTGGAGAACCTCGGCCACGATCAATTCATTATTATTGAAGAGCCGCCCGACTTCCTCCATCCCTTTCATTAAAGGACCATTAATGATCTCGAGTGGCGAATAGTGCGCGCGCGCGAGTTCGATATCCTCAATAAGTCCTTGCTTGGTTCCTTCCACTACATAGCTGGCTAACCGCTCCTCTACGGTGAGGTTGCTTGCTATTACCGCCTTCTCCACCTTTTTCACCCGAAAAAAAGCAACGAATTGGGCCAACGTCTCATCATTTGTATTAAAAATAAGTTCCTCTGCCAGCATTCGTTCATTCTCTGGAAGGGAAGCATAGCGTTCTAACTTTTCTGTATTGATGATCGTATAGTCAAGTCCAGCCTTTGTACAATGATAAAGGTAAACGGTATTCAGAACTTCACGCCCCGCTGGCGGCAAACCAAAGGACACGTTGCTTAGGCCAAGAATTGTCTGGCACTTGGGTAACGTCTCTTTAATCAGACGAATCCCCTCAATTGTTTCTGCCGCAGAACCAATATATTGTTGATCCCCCGTACCTACAGGGAATACGAGTGCATCAAAAATAATATCCTCAGATTTCAGCCCATACTTATTTACCAAAAGATCATGAGAGCGCACGGCCACGTCGAGCTTCTCCTTGGCTGTTATCGCCTGTCCGCGTTCATCAATTGTTCCAACAACCACAGCTGCACCAAATCGATGAATAAGTGGAGTAACCTTGGCAAACTTCTCTTCCCCATCCTCAAGATTAATCGAGTTAATAATCGCTTTCCCTTGAGAAAAAGATAAAGCCAACTCCAGAACAGCAATATCTGTCGTATCAATCATGAGTGGAACCTTAACTTTTTTTACAACAAGCTGTAAAAACTGCTCCATATCCGCAGCTTCATCACGGTCAGGGTCCTGTAAACAGACATCAATAACATGAGCGCCTTTTTTTACCTGAGCCCTGGCGATCTCGGATGCTTCTTCATATTTGCCGTCAGCAATTAACTGTTTAAATTTACGTGAACCAAGTACATTTGTACGTTCACCAACCATGTAGGGTTTTCCCTCAGGCTCAATATAGACGGTTTCAATACCAGAAATCGCTGGAGGGTGCTCGCCAGTCAAAAGTCTTGGCTGGTATTGTTTCATCGTCTCTGCCAGAACACGAATATGCTCAGGTGTTGTGCCACAGCATCCACCCGCGACATTCAACCAACCTTGCTCGGCGAATCCTGCCATTTTCTTGGCAAGAGATTCAGGAGATTCATGATAATGTCCATCTTCATCCGGAAGTCCCGCATTTGGATAACAGCTTATGGCTGTATGGGATATTTGGGATAATGTACGAATATGATCTCTCATAAATTCCGGCCCTGTCGCACAATTGAGTCCCACGGATATTGGGTTAAGGTGCTCTAAAGAAATATAGAAGGATTCAATGGACTGTCCAGCTAATGTTGTCCCCATCGGCTCGATGGTTCCCGATATCATGATTGGGAGTTCAATCTCCAGCTCATTGAAGGCACGGCGTACACCAATGCTCGCTGCTTTGACATTAAGCGTATCTTGCGATGTTTCAATAATGAGGGCGTCTACCCCATTCTCAATCAATGCTTTGGCTTGCTCATAATAACTATCTTCTAATTGTTGAAAGGTAACTCCACCGGTAACCGAAAGCGTCTTCGTCGTAGGCCCTAACGCACCTGCAACATAACGAGGCCATTCAATTGTTGAATATTTAGCTGCTGCTTCTACTGCAAGTCGGGCTGCTTCGATATTTATCTCCACGGCACGATGCTCTATATCATATTCAGCTAATACGACACTGGTTGCTCCGAACGTATTCGTCTCGATAATATCCGATCCAGCTGCGAAGTATGCTTCGTGAATTCGAGAAATAACATCAGGTCTTGTCAATACCAGCATTTCGTTGCAGCCATCCAGCTCTTCCCCGCCAAAATCATCGGGGGTAAGATTTTCTCTCTGAATCATGGTGCCCATGGCACCGTCAAGAATCATAATTTTCTTGCGCATCTGTTCTTTAAGAGACGGTTTCTCCACGAGTGAACTTCCTTTCTTCAATCGGTATGAGCGTTTACTTGTAAATTAAATCATAGTGTAGCAGAATTTCCAGTTGAAAAAAAGTAATTCCCCGACGTTTTCCTGACAATTTGCATGATTATGCGGAGTTTATACATTATTTAATCTTACAGCACTTGTTAACGAAACAAAAGAGGGCAGTTCCCGCACCTTGATTAGGTGCAAAAACTACCCTCCGTCTTGCGAGGATTAGAACCCGAATGAAATAGGTTAATCCTTCAATTGTCTAATAATTTCAGTAATTTCACTTAATCTGCGTATTTCATAGGTAGGGATGAATTCATCTGTTCGCGTTATTCCATTGGCATTAATCCAAACATTTCTCATCCCAATACTGCCTGATCCACAGATGTCAGTGGTTAGCTTGTCCCCCACCATAAGACCTTCCACAGGTTGAATACCCAGCAGTTTAGTGGCATGATGGAAAATCGCCGGTGAAGGCTTACCCTCGCCAAACTCACCCGAAATGATGATGTGATCGAAATATGATGCCAGTTGTGGAAACCCGGCAATCTTCTCCTTTTGTAGATCAGGTGATCCATTGGTCAGCAGAAGCAGCTTATAATTCTCCTTAAGCTGATCCAAAACTTCGAAGGTTTCCTCATAAGCAAGAGGCCGGGAACGACGTTCCTGTGGGAACCTCTCGGCAAGCTGAGCTCCTAATTCTGGGTCGTCAATACCCATAGCGGCCAGGCCACGAGTCCAAGCGTTCTTACGGTACCCCGGAGCGAAAGCTTCCAATTTCCGAAAGCTCTCATGTTCTCCTTC
>JACMJI010000417.1 GCA_014380705.1 Gorillibacterium sp.
AGAAAATATCCGCATAAGACGGCGCAATAACCACCTTAAAGCCGTAGTCCATGATCGCCCAAGGAGCATGCTCACGAGAAGAGCCACAGCCGAAATTGGCACGACTTAGCAAGACCGAAGCCCCCTGGTATCGCGGCTGATTAAGCGTGAATTCCGGGTTGACAACACCCTCCGCATCCCATCTCCATTCAAAGAACAGGAATTGACCAAAGCCCGTTCGTTCAATCCGCTTCAAAAATTGCTTCGGAATGATTGCGTCTGTATCTACATTAACTCGGTCCACAGGTACAGCGAGTCCGGTATGTGTCTTAAAAGATTCCATCGTATGCTTAAGCTCCCTTCTATTAGTTGAACTGCCATTCCCGGACATCAACAAAATGCCCTTTAACTGCCGCTGCCGCTGCCATCTCCGGTGAAACAAGATGAGTACGCCCACCTCGTCCTTGACGACCTTCGAAATTACGATTCGAAGTGGATGCACAGCGTTGTCCAGGGGTGAGGTAATCTGGATTCATCGCTAAACACATGCTGCAGCCTGCGTCCCGCCATTCAAATCCAGCATCGGTGAAGATCTGATCCAGGCCTTCCTGCTCTGCCTGAATCTTCACCAAGCCTGAGCCCGGTACCACAATCGCTTGCACAGCGGGGTTTACTTTATAACCTTTAGCAACGGAAGCCGCCGCACGAAGGTCTTCAATCCGCCCATTCGTACAAGAACCAATAAAGACAACATCTAACGTAAGATCTGTCATTGGAGTCCCTGGGGTAATATCCATGTATTCCAGCGCTTTTTCAGCAGCCTTGCGTGCATTTTCTGTAGTAAAGTTTTTCGGGTCTGGAACAAACCCGTCGATTCCAATTCCCATCCCTGGACTTGTACCCCAGGTTACCTGAGGAACAAGAGTATCTGCATTGAAATGCACAATACGGTCAAAGACAGCGCCCTCGTCCGTTACGTAGGTTCTCCAGACTTCTACGGCTGCATCAAAAGCTTCACCCTGTGGCACATAAGGTCGACCACGCAAGTAATTAAAAGTCGTTTCATCGGGAGTAATGAGTCCAGCGCGTGCTCCTGCTTCAATTGACATGTTGCAAACGGTCATCCGTTCTTCCATCGTCAATTCAAGAATCGCTTCCCCGGTATATTCAATAACATAACCTGTACCAAAATCCGTACCATGCTCAGCGATTATTCCGAGAATTAGGTCCTTCGCCGTCACGCCTGAACCACGCTTGCCGCTGATCCGCACTTCCATCGTTTTGGATTTAGCCTGCTGTAAGCATTGCGTTGCGAGCACATGCTCCACTTCACTCGTCCCTACACCGAAGGCTAGTGCGCCAAACGCACCGTGAGTTGCCGTGTGGCTATCACCACAAACAATCGTGTAGCCCGGTTGAGTTAACCCTTGCTCTGGGCCCATAACGTGAACAACACCCTGTTCAACACTGTTTAGCCCAAACAGCTTCACGCCAAACTCTTGGCAATTCGTATCGAGTGTGTTGATTTGCTGAAGGGAGATGGGATCCTTAATATTAAACCGATCCTTGGTTGGTACATTATGATCCATTGTTGCGAATGTGCGACCCGGTCTGCGGACTTTGCGTCCGGCAAGTCGTAATCCTTCGAAAGCTTGCGGGGACGTTACCTCATGAACCAAATGCAGATCGATGTAGAGGATGCTTGGCTTGCCTTCCTCTTGATAAATCACATGATTTTCCCATATTTTCTCATATAAAGTTTTGGCCATATCCGCTCACCTCTTACCCGAAAATAATTTTCATTGACTCTTATAGTACATTACCATTTATTCTGTCATTGGTCTAAGATATAATGTCTATAATATTGATAGGTAATACTAATAGAGGTGATCACGTGGAATTACGCCAACTGCAGTATGCTGTTAAAATTGCAGCAGAGAAAAACTTCTCCCGAGCAGCTGAGAAGCTGCACATTGCTCAACCGTCCCTTAGTCAACAGCTTTCAAAGCTGGAGAAGGAGCTAGGTGTTCTACTTTTTCAAAGAAATACTAATTCAGTCGAATTAACGCATGCTGGGGCTGTGTTTGTGGATAAAGCACAATTCATTCTCGATCACACGAATCAGCTTCAACGAGAAATGGAGGATTTCTCCCAAATGAAAAAAGGCCGCCTAGTTGTCGGCAGCCTACCTAATACGGGAACGCATATTCTCCCCTTAGTTTTACCAGCTTTTCGTGAACGATATCCAGGAATCGAGCTTACACTTGTCGAGGATAGCACCGCCCGCCTTGAGAAATTTACCTCTCACGGAACGACAGATATTAGTCTACTGACTCTTCCCATTGAAGAGCCTTCTCTAGATTATACCCCTCTTATCCATGAGGAGCTTTGGCTGGCTGTACCCAAAAACCATCCTTTGGCTGAGGCACAGGCGAAACGAGAGATTGATATCTCCGAGCTTAAGGATGAACCCTTTATTTTGCTAAAAATGGGACAGGGCTTCCGTCAGATCAGCATGGAATTATGTCGAATCGCAGGTTTCGAACCTACGATTGTTTTTGAAAGCAGCAACATTGTTACTGTCCAATCACTGGTCGCTGCTGGAATGGGTATTGGCTTTATCCCTTCCATGATTGCTAAGGATTCATCTGGGCCTTTTACCCCTGTTTATTTGAATCTAAAGGGAAAGCCCTATCGTACCCTAGTCATTGCGTACCGTAAAGGTCGTTATCAGTCGAAAGCTGTGGAGGCGTTTGTTCAAGTAGCCCTTGATGCAATTAAAGGGAATGCTTCAGGAGCTTCACTGAAATAAATTTTACGAAGCCAATTCAACATGTCGAACATGTTCTGGGGCTGAATTTAAGCAACGTTTGTTTCCTCTATCAGCATAACAAGCATTCCACTCAAATGATCCACTTCAGTCGAATAGGTGCGAAGCTGTGCAGAACCAGGGAGATCTAATCTTCCATCATCTAAGCTAATCTTGTAGTCTCGAATAGGGCTAAAGACAAAACGATCACAAACGATTCCGTCACTTAGCTTCCCGCCGCCAAGCGGGCATTCATTCTCTATCATCCGGATTTCACCCGTCTTCAATCTGAATAGGGCTAACTCTACCCCAAACATCTGGATGACGCGAGAATCTCTTCTCATAATTTCGGTAAGTTTTCCTAAGGCAACCTTTTTCATCGCGCAGCCTCTTTTCTATAAGATCTTCGTGTTACTATACTTTACCTTCACCTAAAAGTATCGCCAGAATTTATCTAGATTAACCTGACTATACAAGATGAATTTCCATAACACAATAGACTAATGTCATAGAGTCTCACATGTTATATTATACATTCTGCCCTGAAAATAAAAAACGAACATTTTCATTCATCCGTGGTGCCGCCCAAGCGGCATGGAAGTCTGATATAGTGAAAAAAGCAGCTCATACCTCATTCAGAGGACGAACTGCTTTTTCGATGCATAGCTAACCAAAAACTAGAGGACTTCCAGTACGATCATACCCATCCCATGGACTTGTAATTGGCCTTCCTTAAGCGAGCTTACATGCTCTCCGCCAAATCTAATCTGCCATTGACCAAGTTCGGGTAGACATAATTCAGAGGACCATAAATTCGCATGGTATAGAACATACAGATGATGTGTATGATCTCCCCCAGCATAATCACGTAATGTATAAGCCACACACAGGTCTGGGGCTTCCTCAAAATATAAATGAGAACGAATATCTGTTGCATTCTTCATTCGAAAAGCTGGATGCTCCTTACGAAGTTTAATCAACTGGCGGACATAATTAACATCGTCCTGTCGGTCTGCACAACGTTGCCAATCCATCCAGTTAACCGTATCAGGCGATTTATAGCTATTTTCAACACCGAACTTTGTTCTCATAAATTCCTGGCCCGCATGGAGAAAAGGAATGCCTTGACTGGTCATAACGATAGCTGTAGAAAGCCTATGCATGGCTTTGATTCCTTCATCATCTATATGATTAGCCAATTTCAATTTATCCCATAACGTAAAATTATCATGACATTCTACGTAATTAACACTCTGTTCAGGTTCAGAAGCGAATGAATACAATTCGTCATTATAATAAATTGAGCCCGCTGCGCCTTTCTTCACCTCGTTAACCAAATAACCTGCTCCCTCAACAAAGCCGCTATCTCTTCCATGAAAGGTGCTTCCTTTCACGGCATTACGCAAATGATCGTTAAATTGGCCAATTCGCGGCAGTCGAGGTGCACTCCCTTGGTTCGCGCGATCCTCCGGGGGTAGACCACATTCCATGGACCAGCCTTCTCCGATCATGAAGATGGACGGGTCTATTCTATCAAGATTGCTACGGATGGCACGCATCGTCTCCACATCATGCAGACCCATAAGATCAAAGCGGAAGCCATCTATATGATACTCTTTCGCCCAATGCATAATAGAATCCATGATGAACTTACGCGTCATTTTTCGTTCAGAAGCCATCTCATTTCCGCAAAAGGAGCCATCGAATAATTCTCCATTTTCCCGATAACGAAGATAATAGCCTGGTACCAGCTTCGTAAAATTGATACGATATCCATCATAAACATGGTTATAAACAACATCCATGATCACCCGTATGCCCCTGTCATGAAAGGCTTGGATCATTTGTTTTAATTCACGGATACGAGATAAGGGATTATAAGGATTCGTAGAATATGAACCTTCTGGAGCATTGTAGTTTTGTGGATCATAGCCCCAATTATAGCTTTCTTCAGGTGCTCTTTCATCAACGCTTAGCGCACTGAAGTCAAAAATCGGAAGTAATTGAACATCGGTAACGCCTAAACTTACAATGTGATCAAGTCCTGTTTTAATTCCTTCCGGTCCACGAGTTCCAGGCTCCGCAAGGCCTAGATACTTTCCTTTAAAGAAGGCACCGCTTTCAGGATGAGATGTCATATCACGCACATGTAATTCATAGATGATCTTATCGACCGTATCCATCATTTCAGGCTTCGAAGCATTCCAACCCTCTGGATTCGTGGCTGAGAAATCAATAATAACGCCTCGATCACCATTTATACCTGTAGCCTTGGCATAAGGATCCACAGCTTCATTCCATTGATTGCCGATGAGTACCTTATAGGTATAAAACCAGTTTTTAAGGTCTTTGCTTACTCGCAGTGTCCATGTGCCTTTTTCACTTTTTTCTAAAGGAAGCTCAAGCGCAATCTCTCCCTCACTAGTGGCAAATAGCACAAGTTTGGCTTCCGTAGCTGTAGGTGCCCAAAGTCTAAAAGCACTCTCTGTTTGCGTATAGGATACGCCGAGATCATCTCCGTCGTATGCATAGTATTCATCAAAATCCCGAGAAAAAACCGAGATACCACTTGTATTTTCAGGGGAACCATAATCTATGTTAAAGTCTAACTCCTTTTGTACGGCCATTGCCAACACTCTCCATGTTCATAAGGATTGAGTAAGTCATATCTTCACTATAATCGGAATGGACAAGGAAGACGGTGATATATTTAACACTAATAAGTTATTGTTATTGCATAGTATGCATCTTATTCAGTTATTCTACTGGCAAATATACAGTTCTCTAATTATGACCCCTTCGAACGATATTTTTCGAGACACAAAAAAAGCAGCATGGGATCTCCATACTGCCATTTTGCTACCTTATCATTATTTCATCTTTTTAGAGAAGTTGGTTTTTCTTTTTCTTAAGTAGGTTGGACTGCAGTCTTACTCGTTCCTCTGCGCTCAATAGCTGATTTGTGGAAATATAGCAGTTCGTATATAGCTGGCACTACAATCAACGTCAGCAGTGTTGCAGCAGTCAAACCGCCGATGACGACGATTGCCAGACTTTGCGAGACGATACTGCCCTGTTCGGGATTTCCGAACAATAATGGTATCATGGCGCATATTGTCGCAATAGCAGTCATCAGAATCGGGCGCATCCGCGTTCCCGCTGCTTCGAGAATGGCTTCGCGGATGCTCATATGCTCCTCATTCTGCTTGATGCGGTCTATCAGAACAATCGCATTCGTGACAACGATACCGATCAACATCAATGCACCGAACAAGGCGGTGAAATCCGGGGTAACGCCGGATACGACAAGCGCAACGATTGCACCAATGGCAGCTAAAGGCAAGGAGAACATAATGGCCAATGGAGCACGAAGCGTTTTAAACGCAAGTACCATGAGCAGGTAAACTAATCCGATGGATATCAGTGCCGTCATTCCGAGGTCGTTAAAATCACCCGCTTGATCAACCGACGCACCGCCAGCAAACAAAGTTACACCTTCCGGCGGCACAATGCTTTTTACTTCCTTTTTAATCTCTGCACCTATCTTGGAAACCTTCTTAGGATCAACCTCAGCCGTAATACGAACATAAGGCTTTCCATCTTTGTGATACAACATTGCGGGCTCATTGCGAACCTCAAGTGTCCCTAATTGGGACAAAAGCTGTGGGCCTCCACCTGTCATAATGGTGATCCCCTTTAGCTCCTCCAACGCTTTCGGCTGAAATATGGGGTCAAGTACAACCCCAGTGGGGGATCCATCCAATTCTATCTGCCCCAGCGGAATTGGCCTCAGCATCGCACCTAGCTGCATTGATATTTCCTGTGCATTGGCTTGCGTTGGATCCACCTTGAAGGAAAAAACCGGCTTCGTGTCCTCCATGTTGCTGCTGATCTTTTGAATACCATCAACAGTCTTTATTTTAGTTGACACCTCTCCAGCAACCGAGGCAATGGCGGCGAGGTCATTACCGACGATATCAATGTATTCACTTGTAGAGGCAGAGCCCATAATACTGGATTCATTTGCCGTCAGACTAGCACCGGTATAGGAATTTTTTACCTCACGAACATGGTCAATGAATGCTTGTGCATCTGCATTCTTCTTCATGACTACTGTATAGGTGACCTGAGTGAGCGCAGAAACATTTCCCCATTTAGCTGAATCAGCACTGTTGCCAGATTGCATCAGAACGGTTTGGGCCTCAGTCTGCTTCATCAATTCCTGCTCCAATTGCATCCCCTTCTTAAGTACCTCTGCTACCGGAACATCATTTGGGTATGTTAATTGGATCGATACATAGCTGGCATCAGAAGCATCAAGGGCGCCCTTAGGCATGTAAATATAGGCCGCGATTGAACCAGCAAGAAGAATCAGACTCAAAGGCAACGTCACCCACTTATAACGAAGATTCCAGATTAAGAACCTGTTAAACCATTTGGATGGTTCATGCTCCTTCAAAGTAGAACTCCGTAAAAGCCAAGAGCTTAGAAGCGGAACCACCGTCAAAGCCACAATCAATGAAGTAAGCAATGAATAAGTTACCGTCAAAGCAAACGGTAGTAAGAAAGCTTGTAAACTCCCACGCAGAAGCCCCATAGGTAGGAACACAGCTACTGTCGCAATGGTTGAGGTCGTAATTGCTCTGGCTACTTCCTTAGTGGCACTTATGATCATATCTATGGAGAAAGGCTCTCTCTGTAATCTGCGATGAATATTCTCAATGACGACAATGCTATCGTCGACTAAACGTCCAACCGCGACAGCGACACCCCCGAGTGTAATAATATTTAAGGATATTCCGGAAAGGTTCAGCAAGTATAAGGTGACAGCCAGAGAAAGTGGGATCGATACAACCGTAACAAGCGTTGCTTTTAAGTTGCGAAGGAAGAAAAGTATAACGATAGTCGCAAACAATGCGCCGAGTAAGACTTCACGCATCATACTGTTAACCGAGTTAACAACCATGTCTGATGAGCTAAAGACCACCTCTGCTTCTGCGTTCTTAAATGTTTCATTAATCGTTTTTATGGCATCCTGTACTTTATCGCCAACATCCACCGCATTGGCGTTAGCTTCCTTGGTTATAATTGCGAACAACACGTCCTTGCCATTCGACCGACTCACGCTTTCCTGGTCCTGCTCCAACTGAACAGAGGCAATATCCTGCAATGCAACACCAGCGGATACGGGCAGCCTTTTTAATGTATCCAAGCTATCAATAGTGGAAATCACAGTAACGTTACCTGTTTGGCCTTGG
>JACMJI010000418.1 GCA_014380705.1 Gorillibacterium sp.
TATGGAACACAGGTACGGCCTCTTCATTCAAGCGTTTGGCAATGATCCGCTCCATGATGTTCTCAATGGATTCATCGCGGCCGTATTTAATCAGCAGGAACTCCTCCATCGTTTTGGTGATCAGGTCCCCAAACTGGTCGGTCATAAACTCCGAGATGGATCCTACAACGTCTACCTCTGAATCCTTGATCCAGCTTCCTGATTTGTCCAGAAGCTCCGTTGTGAAGTCCCGGATCAGATCTTGAACGTTCTTCTCGTCCATAATGCGGCCGATAACCTTCTCTACATCCGGTACGTTGACAATATTCCAATAATAGGTACGGTTTCCCTTATGGTCCGTATCCTCGTCACCACGGGCAAGGATATCCCCATTCTTCTCAAAGATCACATTGAGTGCTTGCAGCAGTTCTGTGAACACTTCATAGATCCGTGAATTCTGCTCATTGAACGAGCGGTAAAGATCCTCATAGAAATCAACCATCTGCTCCATGCGATCCCGGTCGGAGTAGAGGTAATATTCCTGAATCTTGGCATCAATGTAAAGATCCTTCTTCTTATCTTTGGATATAAAAGCGTCCCTTGCATCCCCAAGCTTCTGCTCGGCGGTCTCTGTTGCTGCTGCGATATCTTGCGGAATCCGGTAGAGGGATTCCTTAAGGCTTTCAATGTAAGCACGGATAATACTGAGCAGTGAAGGCCCATTGGTTGTATAGATAATCCGGTTGGCGTAGAAGGGGCCTTGCTCCGGGTTTAGGAACATCCGTCTTACCTGCTCGGTAAAGCTCTCTAGAAGCTCACCAGGTAGCTGTCTTTTGGCTTTGATATATTCCTCTCTAGCGCGCGAAAGAAAGTTCTGCTCTAGCTCCGTGTCAATATTAACGACCTGCTGCTTGATTACATTCTGGTAACTCAGTCGTTCGCTATTCTGATAGCCAGGAATGGGCTCTGGCACCCGTTTCAAGAATTCACGATGCACCGAGTCCAGATCAATGCCAAGCTTACCCGCAAGCTTCTCTGTATCCTCTCGGGATGGTGAAGCTTTGAACATCGACTCCATTTTCTTAAATAAACGATAGGCCAGATACGTCGTCATTTCTTCAATTGGAAGCACGGCTGATGAAGCACCAATGATATTGTATTGGTAGTTTGCTGCATAAGGCTTAGCCATTTGGTTAATATTGCTGCGGATATTGCTGATATAGTCATGAATAGCAAAATCCTCGCCGGATTGTTTCTCCTCGCTCGCCATAAAGTTCGTTATATTCTCTGCTGTAACGTTCATGCAATAATCATAGGCGTTCTCTAGCAGTTTACCGTCCAGATTCGTTGCGGAGATCAGATGAGCCAAATTGAATGGCGGCAAGGGTGAATTAACGGTGAGAATGTTGCCGTAGCGCTGTTTGAAGCGCTCCCCCCGTTCGTCCGCATTCATCCAATAGTCAAGCTCTTTAAGTGCAGCATATCCGTTCTTTTTGATATATTCCCGGGTATGATCCGTCAGACTTTTATTAGCCAAATTTACATCCGGCATGAATAAGTAACCAAGCATACTAACCTTATCTACACCTGCATCGGCGTATTCCCGCTCCATAAGTGCGCGCACGATATAGGCAATATCCAGAAAACCACCGCTGCCTGTTCCGCCAGATAGACCCGTTAACAAGAACACCATGAGCTTCTTATTGGTGCCCTCCGTTAACATTTTGATTTTCTTTTCTATGGTTTGAACAACTTGTACGATCTTCGTGAACAAGAGCAGACGCCCCGTCTGCCGGTTTCCGGAAGCGCCACCGACACCATCGCTTACGAGCAGCTCTGGGGATAGCCAATCCGTTATGTAAGGCTCCAGCACACGACGATTTTGCAGCAGGCTGCCAATCTCGGTGTTCGAGAGTAGAACAAACTCCGTTAACGGATCAAGTCCAATTCCCTTATATTTCTTCTGGATTTCGCCTTCATTTGTCTCAAAGCCGATATATTCAATGTTATCGGGTTTTTCCCGCTTTTTCTTGGATAAGGGGTCGTTTGGCAGCTTGAATCTACGATTTATTTGATACTTTAACCGAAGTAAAGCGTCAATCCCTGTTCCGCCAAGACCGATTACAAGCATCGGATTATCAATCGTGTCTACACGAATTTTATCGGAGATGATGCCTCCGCCAAGCGTGACATCCAACTGCTGGATATGCTCTCTCACAACTGCTTTCATGAAAAGTTCCTCCTATAAAATATATTCAAGCTGTATCGATTTCTCTGTATTATTCAAAACGATGGTTACCCGATCATTCTTCTTCATCGCCAGCCCCGCTGCCGCATCAACAGCCCTTCCAGCTTTCTCAACAATACACTCGGAGCGATTAAATAAGACGACAGTGTCTCCTTTGCCTGGTACAAACACAATTCGTTCTGTTTCGGCATATTCCGGAGCAAGCTGCATAAGCTGGTGCAGCTTTAACTTCCCTTTAAACCCATTCAGCTTCTTGTATTGAGGATTCGTCCGTTCACCTGTATTCTTATCGCGGATTTCCATAATAAATTGCCCAATGAAACCACGGTTCGCCTGGCGAATTCGGCTCAGAATCAGAAAGCCTGCAACGGCGGCAAGAATGAGGACAACCAACCCTATAAATACGTAAAACCAAGGGAATGGTTTCTTTTCGGAATGAGGCATCGCCACAGGTGAAGAGCTTGGCGCGGGTGTAGTTACTGTACCCGCAGCTGCATCTACAACGACAGGCTCTGTTTCCCGATAAAAGCTGGCATCCTCGACTCGCACCTTTATCTCATAACGATTGTCCTCTGGAATTGTCCATTTTCCAATAAAATCCGATCCGGCATTCGTCAGGGGAAGCTCTTCTGTTTTCTTTGTAGCAAGATCCATCACGATAAGGGTCGACTTATTGGTTTTCATCAATTCCGCATCATTCAGCGGCTGCCCGCCTGATTCCAGGTGTGCTTTAATGTCGACGCTGTCTCCAGCCTTGTACTTGCCACCCGCTAAAGGCTCCATTACCAGCTCAAGATCATAATTAAATATTAAATTAATGTCGACTTTATCACGGTCCACTCCTTTGACCCTAAGCTTCCAGTCTCCTTGAGAGGGCTTGGTCAGCTTGATCAATGAATAAGAAGAGGATTTGGAAATTAAAATTCCTGCGGAGGGGATGGTCTGCTGTTGTCCGTTGGGATTAATCAGTTCAGTCTCCACAGGCTTTGATGACATAATGGATATGTTCGCCTCTAAAACATTGGCGTTTGGAACGGAGATCAGCACCTCTTGAAAGCCACCGTTCGCTGTAAAGCCTTGTAAAGGAACGACTTTAAGCTTCAGATGACTGGCAAAAATTTCACTGAGAATCTGCGGCAGGGTGTCCGCAGTGTCGGTAACAA
>JACMJI010000419.1 GCA_014380705.1 Gorillibacterium sp.
AGGAAAAGGACATGTACAACAAACACCCTCAATTGGAATCCATGACTCGCAGGATGATGGAGGAGAATTTTAGTCAGGTCCAAGAAGAATTCGCTGCTTTTATTGCTTCTTCGCCTGAAGAACGCGTCAAGACACTTCTAATGAAACGCCCCTCTCTTATCGACCGGGTACCTCAACATCAACTGGCCAGTTATCTCGGCATTACTCCAGAGTCGCTAAGCCGAATTAAGAAGAGAATCGAGTAAAATCTTAAATGGTTCGAACACCATAATTGTATCTGGGGAAAGGTCTCCTTGCATTGACTTAAGTCAAGAGCCGCCATATACAAAAAAAGGGCATTCTCCTAAAAGCCCTTTTAAACTTGCCGTTATAGACAGCGCGGTGATGCGTACCACACCAAACCCCAAAACCTTTATCTCCGATCTTGTAGACCAAATTCGGTTTACACTAATTATGGACGAGGGTATTGTCTTAGCCGTAAAGCCTGAATATTAAAGAACAAAGGTGATCTCCATGAGGGGATCACCTTTATTTGTGGTAGGGGCCCAATTCCCAGGCTGCCGCTTCTGGGTTTGATATTAAACAAAGATCGTATCTTTCAACTTTGATTTGTTTGGTTTACCTTTTCCCAAAACGCGTTCTTTAACAGATGCCGCACAACCATTTATTCGTTTCTTGGTTGTTTCGGAAACCTGAATATATGCCGTGCCGAATCTATAAAAAGGAACATAAATTAATTGAAAAAGATGTGGAAAAGACGAGAAAGGAGGGACATTGGTGAAGGAAGCCTTTTGGAAACGAGTAGAGGGAATGCGGGTTAAGGAGAAGCGATGTAGCTTATGGAAAGTACGTAAAGTCAGTGGAAGAAAAATTATGAAAGGATTTTTTAAATACCGTGCCCCCAACAATACCCGACAAGAGAATGTTGGAGCGGGTATTTTATTGGGTAGTGAGCTGACCGTTTATAAGCTAGCTAGGGTAGTCAATCTTCCGGTTACCAAGACAGTACTTACCCGTATTCAGAGGGAGAGCGGAATTCTGTCGATCGCTTATCCCGGAAGAATATTTACTTGGAAGGCAGCGGGCAAGCGAATCCATTCCAATATTCCAGACAAAATCATTCATCCGGAACGATTGTTAAAGGCCTTAGTATTTGACATCTGGATCCTCAACATCGACAGGCATGGAGGGAATTGTGTGCTGTACCCCAAAGGCGGAAAGTATGATTTTTACCTGATCGATCACGGGTTAACGCTGGCAGGGGCTATTAATTTCCGCAAGACTCGATGGAACAGCGCATATTGGGAACGAGTCTCCCGATATAACAGACAATTCCTAAAAGGGGTTCGAAATAATATAAAATCTTATAAGCAGTTGCAGCCTTATGTTCGCGAGATTCAACAAATTTCCGAGAAAAGAATTCGGGATATCGTAGAAAGCACTCCTTCCGATTATTATTCGAGCAAGACCAAGCAACAGGTAATCCGCCTTTTGATTTATCGCCAGAGAAAAATGGAACCCATAATTAAAAACTGGCTTAAAGACATTGGAATAAATGCATAGCGAATATCGACAACGCGGGAACATGTGTTTTTAACACATTTTTTATATAGAAATATATAACTAAATTACCTTTATTTAACCAACGAAGAATTTACAGTCTCCTAACAGTGTCCCGATATAATAGTGAGAATTATATCTATCAAGGGTCGTAACAGATACGGATTAGGAGGAGCTTTATGCTGTTCAAAAACAAAAAAATAAGGATCTACCTATGCACTGTCATTTTGATGCTATTCACTTTCGAAGGCTTTTCATTCCAGTGGGTGGAAAAAGGGGAAGCTGCATCTACTTCGTTTCGGTTTGTCGTCATGGGGGATAGCCGGGGGGCTTCCGACGGGATCAATGAATCCGCTCTGCGGGGATTAATGAGTCAAGTCAAAGGCCTTTCCAAGCAACCGGCTTTCTTACTGTTTACCGGTGATCAGGTGATGGGCGGCTCCGACGTGGAAACGGAATTGTACGAGTGGAAAGATATAGTGGATGATTATTACCCCATGAACAAAATTTATCCAGCACTTGGCAATCATGAACATGATGAGACGATCTTCAGCAATGTATTTAATTATTTGCCGAATGAGCAGCTTAAAGGGTATAAACGTACCGCTTATTATTTCGACTATGGTAACGCGCGGTTTATTACGCTAAACACCGAACGCAAAAATTCGGATGGCCGTTATGTTTCCCCCACTCAGCTGGAATGGCTTGAAACTATCCTGAAAACCAGTGGGAAGACGCATCACTTCGTTCAATTTCATTATCCGGCTTACCCGATCGGAGCTCACTATGGCAACTCACTCGACAGAAGCCCCGAGAGCCGTGATGCCCTTTGGGGTATTCTAGACAAATACAAGGTAACTACAGTATTGGTAGGTCATGAACACAATTACAACCGTCGAACGATCGACGCTTCCTTTAACGGCAACGGATATCAATTTAACAATTCCATCGATCAGGTTACATTAGGCGGAGGAGGGGCACCGCTGACCACCTTAAACAAGGATCCTCGAAACGTTGTGGCGGGGCCTGTTGGTAAATTTCACTACCTGGTTGTGGATGTTGCGGACAACACTGCCTCTTTTAAAGTATATGACAGTAATAACAATCCAATGGACTCTTTCTCCGTAACGCAGAGCGAGGATACCTCGGAAACGATGCAATTTCAAACCGGCTCAAAACCTTCATCGAATTATGATGGGGCCATCGACACTACAATTTCGCAAAACAGTCCCGCTGCCCGGTATGGGAGCTTAAAAATGTTATTTGTAGACGGAGACGACCCGAACGGGAGTAAACAGGATAAGAATGTTTTGCTAAAGTGGAATTTATCCGCAAGCCCATCCGATAAAAAGGCGACATCTGCAAGCATCAAAATTAATGTCGCGAATCCGAGCAATAATCTTTATTACTTGTATGCCTTGAAACGAAACTGGTATGAATCTACTGCAAGTTGGGAAAAATTTAGCAAGAGTTACAAATGGACCGAAGCCGGGGGCACGAGCCTGAAAGACAAGGATGACAAGGTTATGGGAAAAATATTGGCAACGACCACTGGCGTATACACCTTTAGCTTGAATGCCGACGGCTTGGCCGCAATTCAGAACTGGATCGATAATCCTGCTTCCAACTACGGTTTCATCGTCACAAACAGTACAAGCATCGACGGACTTGATTTTCATTCCAGCGAAGCCGACACGATCAGCCAGCGTCCGGAGCTGACGGTTACCTTTGAATAAAGGGGAAAAGGTGAAGCGGATCATTCGATCAGAATGGTCCTTTTCCAATAAAGGAGGCCCTGATTTTTAGTGAAGCAACCTATACGAACAATGGATTGGGCGTTTACGCAAGCGGCGATGGTAGCCCTTTTCTTTTTCACCCTTCCATTGTTTTCTTTGTTTACAAATGCTGCTTTCCGTTGGGTTGCGGTTTTTCACGGCATCGGGGCATCCTTTACCTTGGTTGCAGCCACTCGCGCCCTTCATTTGGTATATTCCCTTCATAGAGGGAAATCAGGGTCTGCCAAGAAGCTGGAATGGATGTTATGGCTGACAAGCGGTCTCGTGCTTATTAGCATTATTACAGGAAATTGGCTTTATATCGGCTACAGGGGTCCGGACAATGTTCAGCAGTGGTCTTTATATCATGCTCCTGTATTACATAACATTATTATGGAGTTTAAGGAGTTTATTTCTTTATACCCCCTCCCTCTTGGAGTGGCGGCAGCCTGGATCCTGCATCGTTTCCGCGAGGAAGCGGAATCGGGTTCCGTTGTATCCTCCATAGTTGTTTTGTTATTTACCTGTTCCTGGTTTTGTTTGCTGGCAGGCTTCTTCCTCGGGATAGGCCTCGCCAAAATCAAGATGGTGAATTAATAGATGGAGGAAGAGATACAGATGAAGGTACGGCAGTTTGGCGAAATCGGCGCGGTTCTGGCTTCCGTTTGGATCGGAATGACCGCCATACTCGTAAGCCACATGTGGAGTGTGGCCAATCCTCTGGTAGCGAATCAAGTTCTCTTGCGATTGGGGTCATGGATTCCGGGTTGGTGGGGAATCGGGCCTTACGCGGGAAAAGAGACTGTAGGCCTTATCGGTTGGCTTCTAAGCTGGGGGATTCTCCATTTTTTGTTGAGGAAGCGGGAATTTCAACTGCAGAAATGGATGTTTGGATTTTTGTGCGGTTTTCTTTTGGTTGTGATTTTATTATGGCCCCCCGTAATCCACTTTTTCTTCGGATGGCTGCCGAATCTGCCGGGTTGACGATTAAGTTATGAAAGATTTTGAAAGGTGAGTTCGCCATGCGTCATATCGTTCGATATAAGCTGTTATATACAACACTGGTTGCGATAGGAGTTATGGTCAGTTCCTTATGGTGGACCGAAGTTCCTACAAAAGGTTATCTGAACACAGGGGACGCAAAGGTCCCTTTTCAATTTGTTTACATACCAAATCAGTCGACAGGCCATTTGGCAAACTGGGCGAAGGACAATCAGAACATTTCATTCATTTCCGGCAGCGCCGGACTGTTTTCCGAAAAGGAAGATATGCTTTTCTCCGGCGTATATCCTGTGTACGACCATAGTATGACTCTTGAGCAGTTTGAGGCCCGGTTTCCTAACCTGCCGGATAGTGGCATTCCGGAGTTTGGGAGCTCCCTTTATGCAATCGATTATGGGCAAGCCCGGTTTCTGTTTCTTGACGCCAAACGACTTGTGGATCCTGCCAGCGCGGATAAACAATTGTCATGGTTAAAACAATCGCTTAAGTCCGGCAATTATGCCTACTCCATTGTGTATATGTCTCATGATCCCTTGAGTGAACATGTCTGGCAGCAACTTTCTGAATTAAAGATTTCAATGGTATCAGCAGGAAACACCGTATTCGCTTTGAAAAATACGATCGTTAACAAACCCGCCCTAATGGAGACGGCTTCCGGGCAATGGTTGGCATGGGAGCCCGCTCTGACGCCCAACTCGATATTATCTGCACAGGGAGATATGAGCGAATTGTCTATAACGCATGAGGATGCGGATGCTGGCGATCTGGATCACTTGACGATCAAGAGCATAAAACGTGAAGAAGCGCTAGCTATCCCGATGAAAGAATTGATAGGGATAAGTTCTTCCTGGCGGTATCATCCAGGGGATGACTCGATTGTTTCGACCATTCCGGAAGGAATGGATATTACAGGGGAGATTCCTGAACCCGGGGTGGTTACGGCAGAGGAGGATTGGCGCCATCCTGATTATGAGGATTCCGCTTGGTCAATGGGAAGGGGACCGTTCGGGCATACGAATCGACAGCAGCTATCCAGTTTCTTATCCACTAAGCTGCAGATTCAGAGCAGCACCCCTACGTATTATTTCAGAAAAAGTTTTGAGGTAAACGGCGGAGACGGGGCAATCGGTACGCTGGTCTTGCGTGTGGCTTATGAAGACGGGTTTGCGGCTTATCTTAACGGCGTTGAGATTGCGCGCGATGGAATGCCGAATGGACTTATCACCCATCGGTCACTGGCAGCTCCGGGTGAAGAGATCCTGTATCATGAGATTCGGATTCAGAACGGGTCGGACAAGCTTAAACGAGGCGTAAACATAATCACTGTAGAGGTGCACCGGAGTCATCCGGGTTCGCCGAATTTGTTGTTCGACTTATCCCTGGGATATGAGACAAAGCAAGGAGAGTTGTAAATGGTACGGTGGATAGCTTTATTCTTTTTGATAGGGTTGTACATGAGCGGATGTTCCCAAGCAGCGCCTCCCACTTACCAACTCGGAGCTGATCTGAGTTTTACCAAGCAGCACCTGATTGTTAAAAACGGAGATAGCTTCATTTGGGCAGATG